>JADHOA010000062.1 GCA_016779185.1 Rubripirellula sp. | reverse complement strand
CATCAAATGGCACCATTGCTGATTGATCCCGTTGATCGAGGAGTCGTACGCAGTGTGCGCACTGTAGACCGCGATTCGATTAGCGATGAGATCGAGTATCAGTTTTCCACTGAGATTGTCCGAAGTGATTCGTTTTAGCGGCTGAAACGGAAGTGGGTGATGAGCCACTACCAAATCTACCTTCTGCTCAATCGCTTCTGTAACCACGTCTGGGGTCACGGTCAGGCACGTCATGATTTTCTGAATGTCAGACTTTCGATCCCCAATCAGAAGGCCAACATTGTCCCACGACTCCGCAAGTTTTAACGGAGCAATTTGAGAAAGGAATCCGCAGACCGTGTCGAGTTGCATCGTCTTTGTACTTGCCATCAGTGGTTAGGTTCGTTGCGAAGCATCGAATGGCTAGGCGGTTTTAACTTTTGGTTTGTCTCGGTTGCTCCGCTCACCGATAAAAAAAGGCTCGGTGGATCACCAAGCCTTTCACGCAATTCCATTGTTCCACGCTCCGTGCGTTGTTGCTTCGGATGAGTGGGTGTCGATAAAGATTCGCTCAGTAAATTTACTTGGGCGCGATCATGCAAAGCATTTTTCGTCCATGCTGCTGCGGTGGAGTTTCAATCTTGCCGAGTTGACCAAGCGTTTCAACCACCATCGCCATGATCTTATGGCCCTCTTCCACGTGCGCCATTTCACGGCCTCGGAAGAGTACGGTCACTTGAACCCGGTCCTTATGATTAAGAAATTTTTCCGCTTGTCGCAGCTTGGTACGAATGTCTTCTTCACCCGTTTTGGGACGAAGGCGAATCTCTTTCGTCTTGGTGTGGGCTTGACCCGAGTTTCGCTTCTTATTCTTGTCGTATTTGAATTTGCCGTAATCCATGATTCGGCAAACCGGTGGTCGCTCGTTCGGAGCAACTTCAACCAGATCCAAACCAGCATCTCTCGCTCTCTCAAGCGCCTGCTCGGTGGGGATGATACCTAGTTGCTCGCCGTCTTCGCTAACCACCCGAATTGGAGAAATTCGGATACTGCCATTAATGCGAACGGAATCTTTGTTTTCTTCTCGTTGCGGGGGTCGATTTCGTGCCAATGCCACTAAAAGCTATCTTCTCCGGCCGGATGGCGTTCCGGCACAAATGGGAAAAAAAACCGGGGGCTGAACCTGATTGCGAATTCGGCGACCGGGGTTGGTAAAACTAAACGGGAAGCACCAGAGACTAATCTTTGGACTAGTCGCGGCAGACTCTTCCTCTTAGCGAAAATTATCCGACGCGAGATAACCGACCGTCAACAGCGCATCGACCGAAAACGTCAGAATTGAGCGATTCGGTGTCCATGGAAACGGATTTCTCTCATCACAGAGGGGGTTAAGCGGTGCCTCCAAGGTTGATCTCTAATTGAACGTCAACCCTTGAGACGCGAGTCAATCGTCTCAACTTGGCTCACTCGCATTCAAACGCGTCTTGGTCGAATCAAAAAAAGTGGGCTGCCTGAACCAGAATTATCGCCAAGGACAAGTTTTAGGGATCGACCGGCCTATGAAATATATCCCTGTTATGCAACGCAGAATCAACGCTATTTGAACTCGACTGCAGGGGGATCACCTCAGAGATGTAATACGCTCTTGGCGGTTATCTCGGGCATCGACACGTATGCTTTGTTTCGCCGCCCCACTTGGTGTTGATTTCGGGACGAGCGTTGACCTACGGGAGTCGGTTCGGTGGCACTTGACGATTTGCAGCCCGATCCGCAAACTAGGCGAAGAAGGAAAAACGAGTGGATTGACTGCGTCGATCAGCCGATTTATCCTTCACCGCAGTAGCAGGTCGGTTTTTACCTCTCGCTCTGGGGCGGTTAGCTCAGTTGGCTAGAGCACTACGTTGACATCGTAGGGGTCGTTGGTTCAAGTCCAATACCGCCCACTTAAAGGTTCTTGTCGTAAGACGAGAACCTTTTTTTTGGGGCTCACCCATCCTCGTCCCGTTCTGCTTCTCCATTTAAGGGCCAGGGCATTCCTCAGGTATTCCCCAGGGAGTCCACGGGAATAAATCCCTGAAGATGGTTCCATGGGGATGAAGTGCGAGCGAATCTGGATCGCTCGAGATCTCTTTTGCACTGGCCAAAGATCTTCGGCAACGGTCGTCCGTGTTATTCGCGTTTCCAAGAAATCCAGAGCAAGCGGTTACTGATCGGTTTGGTTCATTGATTTGACCAATCGACTGATGACTTTAAAACTAGGATGACGAGAGCTGCCGAGCCATTCAAATAGAACGCTTTCCAGGCTAATTACTTGAATTCCAATCTGTCGCATTCTCGCTATGCCCGCTTCGTGATCCCGCTTGGATCTTGAAGCGACCGCATCAATCACCACAAAGGGTTGTTTGCCTTCGGCAAGGAGATCGAGAGCGGTCTGAAGAATGCAGATATGAGTTTCAATACCAATCAGTAATATCTGATCGCGGTTCTCTTGTTCCCACTGCTCAATCGGTTCTCGGCAAACGGCAGCTGAAAAATCAAGCTTGGCATGAGTGGATTGGTAAATGCTTTGAAGAGGTGTGACGAGATCGCCTAGACCCTCGGGGTATTGAACGGTAGCAGCGCGAGGAATACCTAGTTCATCACACGCTTCTGTCAGCACTTGGGATCGCTTGACGACCTCTTCGATCTCAGGGATTGCAGGGCACAGTTTTGCCTGCAGGTCCACAAGCAAAACAGCACTGCGAACTGGATCGAGTCGCATTGCGGAGATTACATGTGGCATTGAGCGTCTCTCTTCAACTTGCCAACGATCGACCAGGCTACTTTGATTCCTTGGCGCCGGTTGATTTCTTTTTGTCACTCGATTTAGGCTTATCACTTGAACTGGATTTTGAATCTGCTGCGGCAGCTTTTTTATAGCCTTCGCTACGATAATCCGTTTGGTAGAAGCCACTGCCTTTGAAGACGATCGCAGCACCCGAACCAAATTGCCGTTTGAGTTTCTTTTTTTTGCACTCCGGGCATTTGGTTAACACCTCATCGTTAATCCCTTGGAACACTTCAAGCTGATGTCCGCATGCATCGCATTCGTAGTCGTACGTTGGCATTTTGTTAATTATATTAGAAGGTTGAATGTTACCAATCAGCTCCCATGGATCGCATGGGTGACCGCGTGTTTGTCGTCATTGAATCTACTTGATCCGCACCGCAAGTGGGGCTTGGATCCTGGTAAATCTCTTTCGAGGATGATTCGCACAGAGCTTATGGCTTGATCTGACTGAAACTTCGCCAGTCAATCACTCGCAAGTCACACTCGAACCAGAGCTACATTGATCCGCTAGGCATTACGTTTGGTCGACTCAGCTTTGGTGCTTGGCTTGAGAAGAGATCGATCAATTTTCGGATCACTCCGCCTCTCGATCGCTGTGTCTCTTGAACCGTGCGACTCTCCAGCCCAGCGACTCTCTCGCCAAATCTCAACGAACCAAATCATTTGCTCGTTATGGGTTCGTCGAACCTACTCCCCTCCGCCCATTTTAGCACTTTGCCTTGGTAACTCTTCAAGCGGGGATTGGCTACGATTTTTCTTATGTGCCGGTCAGGGAAAAAGTCACGCTAAGTCGCAGGTGTTTTATGGATCGTGACGACCCAAACGGATCAGGCGACAAAGGGCGGTGATAGCAGTCCGGCTAGATATTTAGCGGGTGGTCGTTTCTTGTGTTCCGCTGTTTGCTTGCTGCACTCCCAAAGGCGCTGCTGCCTGGAAATTGTTTTGAAGGATTTTCCAATCGCTTGGCGGTTTTTCAGGAATGAAATTCCCAAGAAATCTCTGAAACCCAGCTCCAATCGCGTTGCGTTTGGAATCTTGGAATTCGTAGTGATCCCACTTTGGAGCGTTCTTTGCGTGGAAATTTGGCGCGTACATCAAGAGTGCCCGCGGTAAAAATGTTTCGGCATCCAACGCCACTTGAACAAGTTTGTATTGCGCTCGGTCCTCTTGCCGCTTGGGCCACGCTTCGATTAACAACATGCCTTCAGCAGGAGCTTGAACCTGTCTGACCCAGTAACGCTGCTGGATTTGTTGGGCGTCAAGATTGAAGACAAAAGGTAACGGGCTGTTAAAAATCTGTTGACCTCTCATCTCCGGCGGCAAGGTTTGAACACGACATTCCTTTCTGCCCCGATCGAACTCAATCAGCTGCTCTCCGTTGCAAACCCAGTGTTCACCGAACTGTCCGGGTTGAGGTTGCAGGATTGCTTGTTGGTTGGCGTCAAAGCCACCAAAGAAAACGAGACGGTCGACCCGGAATAAACCTTTATCGGGCGCCGCGTACTTAATCACTCCATCCGCTCGTGACGCAAATTGGCCTTGAGGAGCGGCGAACATGTCGTAGTGCCACCGCGTAAAAGAACATTCCAGCGTCTTCATGCTCTTGCTCTGCTGTTCCCAGTTCAAAAGAAGGGTTTGCAGCTGCGCTTGGGCGGCAGGGTTTAACGCGGGAAACGGCTGTGACGGCAATGCCGCACCAGCATCCTGCCTTGCAATTTGTGCCCCTGTTTGGCCATTTTGCTGGCCTAGAACGCGCTGGAAGCCGCCCGAGTGAGCTAGATTGAACAGAGTTGCTAACGCGCAGATCGCAAGCAGTCGCATCATCCGTGACGCCTATTTTTGCTGTTAATGGATCGTTCGCCGGTGCTTCCTGCACCGAATCGACGACGAGATCCTAGCAAGCCTTGGCAATTCAGGGAAAGACGAATCCAATTTTCGTTCAAGGAACGAGAACACGTGTTTTGTGCAACCGGTTCAGCAAAGCGATTTCCAATCAGATTTCAACGTGTTATCGCAAAGGATATGGGGTTTCTCTTGCGGATTACGCCATCGGACCGAGTGGTGACCGAACCGTTTGCTAGCTTTTCGCAAAGATACGTTTGAGCTCGTCGAGGCTGGTCAGTCCTCGTGCGACCGTGAGCACCGACTCCGCTTGTAATCCACGATGTCCCTCGCTTTTGGCGATCTGATTGAGTTGATTGAGATCCTGCGTTTTCAGCAAGGCGGAGCGAAGTTTTTCTCCTGGGACTAGCATTTCGAAAATGGCAATGCGACCAAAGTAGCCGCGGCCTGCACAGGTACCGCATGGTTCGATGGGTGCCGGACGACCGTTCTCGTCAACTTGCTGCTCAATGGGCGGTGGAACGAATGGGCGGTAAAGCATCGCGACACGACCCGCCGGGATGCCAAGTTGATTAAGCAACTGAGGAGTCGGTTCAAAACCAACCTTGCAATTATCACATAGCCGACGAACCAATCGCTGTCCCAATACAGCGCCGATGTTAGGGGTGATTTCTGCGGCGCTATCTTTATATTTTGCTAGGTAGCTAACCAGAGCTTGCATGGCGGTCGGCGCAACCATGCGTGCATAAACTTGTTTTTCCGTCTTCTTGATCTGCTCGACAGCCAGACCCATGGAGGTTGGGTCAGGAAGTTCCGGGAAAATCAACACATCGGGTTCTTTGAGAATCGAACTTTTAAGCACTTCTTGCAGTTGTTTACCGGTATCTCCGCCAAAGTAATTGGCATTGATATTGATGATTTCTGGTTCCGCCTGTTCCTGGTTTTCAAATGATTGAAAGTCTCTAACAAGTTTGTCTGCTGCTTCCAAAGCGATATTCCAGGTGGTGGTCAGGCCTTCGGCTTTGGGCGCCGTAATCAAAATTGTATTGCCGTGCGCATCAAGGCACTCTTTGAATTGGGAATACATTTTGTCTCGCATTCCCAAGTCCGATAGACGATGAAATGGCACTTTATCCGGTTCGATCCTAGCCATCACTTGCTCACCGGTCGGTGTGCCACGTGACTGTAGGGTGAGCGAGAATTTTTCTTTAGCAACCTTGAGACCCAGTTTTCCAGATTGGGTAGAGCGACGATCGGTAGCATTCATCAAGCAGAGTTGTTTGAGTGCGATCAGCATCGCGTCGCCGAGCTCTCGCTCCATCGGCGGCAATTGTTCCCAAGCACCGTCAACTTGATAACGAATGGCGCAAGCGGCTTTCGTGTAATCCAAAAGCATGTGGGTGGCACGAGATTGAATGGCGTGAGCAAGTTGTCCACCGGCTACCGAGTAACCAACCGCTTGACGCGTCTGAATCAGCAGCGATTGTGCCTCAGATTGTTCCTTGATCCGAGGGACGAACTCGACCGGTGAAACGGTTTGCCAGAGTTGGATTTCTTGTTGCTCAGCCATCAGTTGGCATTCCCTTGAGATAGGGTTGTGAAACGATTCGAGTGATGAATAGGTTACGTGGTCGCTTTCTGTGTTCACTGTTGAACCGGTGAACAACCATCTGCTGGAACCTCTTTTCCGCCTGAATGCACGCTAGTTTGGGGCAACCTCACAACCGCCCAATTCCGCGAGACAAAATCATATCGTGAAATCGTAGGTGGTTTTAGTCCACGTGTATGGACGGTTTGCAGTTCAAGCGGGTTGTCGTGTTGCGGCTAAAGAATACCAGGGGCTTTCACGTCGATACCTTTCAACGCCATTTTCAACGCATCCTTGTTCGGCGCCACTGCGAACGCGGTTGGACGATCAATCAATTCATCATCGATCAATCCTTTGAGGCTCATTGTAAAGTCTTGCATTCCGTCCTCTGCTCCGATGCGGATCGCGTCCGGAAGTTTCTGGTCTTCGCCTTCGAGAACTAGTTTTCGGATCATTGGGCTGAACGTCATTACCTCACACGTAGGAACACGCGGTACACCCGGCCGAATGCTCTTGAGAAGTTTCTGAGCGACGATCCCTTTCATGTTAAACGCAATTGCAGAGCGAATCGCGTTATGCATCTCTTCGGGAAAGAGGTCAAGAATACGTCCAATCGTCGTCGATGCACTGGACGCGTGAATGGTTCCAAAAACGAGGTGCCCCGTTTCTGCCGCATGAATCGCGGTCATGAAGGTTTCTTCGTCACGAAGCTCCCCGACCAAGATGATGTCTGGGTCTTCTCGCACCGCGTGCTTCATTCCGATTTCAAAATCCTTAACATCCTGGCCCACTTCGCGTTGGTTAATCAGCGATTTATCCTCCGTAAAGATGAATTCAATCGGATCTTCCAACGTCAGAATGTGCTTTCGATAAATGCTGTTGATGTAGTTCAGCATTGATCCAATCGTTGTACTTTTTCCCGAACCGGTCACGCCGGCTAATAGAATCATTCCCTGATCATAGTGGCATAGTTGTTCGATGGATTCAGGAAGATACAGCCCACGAAAGTCAGGAATGAAGTTATTGATTCGACGAGCGACAAGTCCGATGTTGCCGAGTGCCTTGAGCATGTTGACGCGGAATCGCCATCGGACGCCGTCAACGTGAATGGTGTGTGAAAAGTCGGCACCACCCTCGGCCTCAAAAATGTTCAAGTTCCGTTCGTCCATCATCGGTAACAAAAGATCGACCATCTCCTCCGCCCCAATCGGACCGCGATTCAGTGGTCGTAATGTGCCGGCAACGCGAACCATCGGAGGTTGGCCGACTTTCATGTGAAGGTCAGATCCCTCAAGTTTCACCAACGCTTTGAAGATTTTATCAACCTCCAATTCGCCCTTATCTTGAAGCAAGCTTTCACGCAGCCGAGCAGCCACAGCCTCGGCAGTGGTAGAAGTCGTAGGTTGAATTGGACTAGGTTTTCCAGATTTTGACGACATTCGATCGGGCTCGCTTGTATGTGCCGGAGCAAAAGGAGGCAATCCACGGACTGCAGTGCTGTTAACCCTTACTGTGTCGGGGCTTTTACCGCGTCGAGGTTGGTCCCTTCGTGACCTAAAAACTTATGTGAACTCAAAGCTGCGGCTGAATTGCTGATGCTAGCAAAAGGAGCTAACCGCCGTCACATTTTAACCAAGTTAACGGGCAATGTTGCATCTGAACTCAGTATGCGAAAGCTTTGAGCCTTCATCTAGGTTTATCGCTCGGACTGCTAGCGTCGCAAAATGGTTTTTCCCGGTTTTTCAGCAATTTCAAGAGTGTTTTTGACGACGTTGCAGCCAAGGTCACCCACGAGGTTGGGAATCGGCCAAGATAACGCCACTGAAAGAATGATCATTGGCGGGTGATTGTTAGCTCGTTATTCAAGATTTTTCTCGTGAAAAGGCATCGCAATTTCCTGACCATCGATTTGATCCGCGAGGATCTGTTTCCAAAAACGAGTTCCGCAGAGGTGCTTCTCATAAAATGAGATCACGTGATCGCGGAGATTTGCTAGTTGCTCTGGGTCCATCCCTTGAACTCGCTCAATTGCCTCGACGAGACCTTTTTGACCCTTAAAGCAGATCGCGTTGAGCCCATCGGTTAGCGGTGGGGAAATCCGATTGCCATATTCGAGGATCGGAATGGTTCCCACCGACATCGCTTCGATTAGGTGATGGCACAACGGTTGGCGGCCACCGGGACCGCAGAGAAAGAAGTGCGATCTCGCGATCGCGGGTAGCCAATCCCTTGCAGCGATCAGATGGCGAGCCCCATCGAGAATTCTTATCTGGTTTGACTCGCCCAATGATTCGGGCCGAAAGTCGCTGGGAAATGGATCTTCGGTGACGAATTCTGGAAATCGATGACGAACCGTATTCAGTACGGATAGTCGACTCAGGACTCCGAATTGTTCCTCCATCCAAGCAGCCCCATATCGACGTTTTTGGCTGCCAGCGAAAAGAATGAGGCAATCCCTTGTTCTTAAAGATCGCAATGCAGAGAGGGTGGTTTCCGTTGCGTATGGCAGCGTATAGGGATGCATGGGGTAAGGCATAACCGGTGTTTGCGAGGGTATTTCCCGCCCGATATTCATTCTCATGTAATGCGAGCCTGCGAGTTTGATTTCATTGAATTCACGATCGCAGGGCCTGTAATCACCCAAAACAAACGCCCCAGCTGGAATTTTTGCCTGTTGATTCAAGTATTCAACATGTGGTGCTTGGAGCATCATGCTGCCAAACGACTTGTGGGCGATACCGCTTAGCAACAGTTTTCCGCAGCGGAGGAAAGTCCGGGACCGGTTTTCGGCAAGATAGTGGCAGATGGTGTAGAGGTGCCTACCGCCATCAAACATTAGATTTGCCGTACGTAGATCGAATAGCACCGGTCTCGAAGCAAATTGGTCTGGCCTTGCTTGTTTATTTGCAAGGATCTTTCTCGCGAGCAAGGCATCGTGCGGATATCGAAGAAAGAGTTTCAGCGGTAACAACGCTTGCCTCGTGGTTCGTTGCAGCGGCTCGCATTTGACACAGTCGGTTCACGTCTTCCACATGGGGCCCGATGATTTGCGGTTTTGCTTGCCGCAATGCGGACCGCCCTACTGTAATGTAGTGATGTTCTGACTTTACCGAGCAGTCAGTTGGCTATCGTATCATGAAGCAATCAAAAAAAATCCCTCCGGCCATTCAAAGGGCGGGAGGGACGCGAATTTTTTTTTGGGGAAATCGATCGATTCAAATACGACATTCCCTGAAAGCATCCAAGCCATCGGAGGGCTCAGGCGGTTTAGCCTTCGACAATCAGACCCATGCTGCGAGCGGTGCCTTCGATCATTCGCACGGCTTGATCAACACTACGGGCATTCAGGTCTGCCATTTTCTTTTCTGCGATCTCTTTGCATTGATCAACAGTCACGGTTCCGACCTTATTTTTATTAGGTACGCCGCTACCTTTGGCAATCCCAGCCGCCTCTTTCAACATCGATGCAGCAGGTGGACTTTTGGTGATGAAGTCAAAACTTCGATCGTTGTAAACCGTCACGACGACTGGAATTGGAGTTCCGTTGTACTCTTTGGTCTTATCGTTGAACGCCGTGACAAACTGCCCGAGATTAACACCGTATTTACCGAGCGAAG
Source organism: Rubripirellula sp. (assembly GCA_016779185.1). Classification (GTDB taxonomy): domain Bacteria; phylum Planctomycetota; class Planctomycetia; order Pirellulales; family Pirellulaceae; genus Rubripirellula. Next base: position 5,286 of record JADHOA010000062.1, on the reverse strand, counting down.
TACCAACCGGAGGAGCGGGAGTCGCTTGACCACCGGGGATCTGGAACTTAGCGATACCGGAAACTTGCTTAGCCATAATTTAGAACTTCAAAACGCTATTTTGTGAAGAAAATGGGTTGGGAACCGTCGGGGAAAGATTTGGTGATTTTGGACAAATGATTCGACCGAGCGGTGTTGAATCGACCGTGGCATGCACTTTGGAATCTGAATCATAGAAACCAATTTCAAAGCTGCAAGCGGATTAGAGCGGTTCTACCTGCCAATGATCGAGTTCCATCGGAACACTTCGTCCGAAAATATTGATGATAACCGTCACGCGACCATTCGCTTCATCGACGGTATCGACATCACCTTCCTGATTCTCAAAGTTGCCTTCCTTGACCCGAACTCGATCTCCGACCTTGAACGGGATACCAATTTTGATCTGTGGTTCGTCCTCATCGTCCTCGATGGGACGATTGATAAACCGCTCGATGTCGCCTGGTTCCATCGGCATCGGCTTGCCAGCGGACCCCGTGAAATCGCTAATGCCACCCGTTTCACGAACCAAAAACCACGTGTCATCATTGATCAGCATGTTGACCATGATGTAGCCGGGAAGCAACTTTCTCTTGGTGACTCGCCGCTTACCATCACGCGTGAAAGTAGCCACATCTTCGGTTGGAACCACAATTTCACCAAAGAATTCGCCCATGCCTTCCATGCGAACGCGTTTTCGTAGCGCGTCTGCAATGGAATCCTCGCGGTTGAATGCAACCTTGAGAATGTACCAATCCATTTTGGCCTCATCGTCAACGATCGCCGCTGGCTTGGCGGATGGGTCAACGGGTGCGGCGGGCGGCAATTCGGGTAAAGAATTAGATTCATCCGAGCCCGAAGTGTCAGCAGTTTCTTGTTCAGACACCACTGTCTCCTCTACGAGATCAGACTCTTGTTGCAATTCGGGTTCGTTAGATTCGGCTTGATTCACTGGCTTGTGACCAATTTCGTTGGGTCATTGGTAGTAAGGATTGAAGAGTATTGCGACGTAAAGAACGCTACATCGTCACTCCTAAAGTACTGAATACCTGTTGCCAAATGATATCAAACAGGAACAGTGAAACGGCAAGAAAAAATATGGTGAAAATCACAACGAACGCAGCACGAACCAATTCATCCTTGCCTGGCCACGTCACTTTATTCATCTCAGCTTCGACCGCGATCAGGAAATCCGCAAACCGTGGCCAGTTCACGACTCGAAACCCAGTCCAAACGCCAATCGCTATCAGAACGGCGGGAATCACTGAAGCGGCGGTGGAGCCGAGGCTACTGCCTCGAAGGGAGGAGTAAAGAGCCCAGCAAGCCAGACCTACAATGATCCAAATCGCTAAGCAGGTTAGCTGTCGTACGATCCGGCCTTGGTTGGCCTTGTAGACCCCTGCGCTAAAAAGCTCGCGAGTCAGCGGAGAGTTGTTCGATGCTGCAATGTCTCGGGACACCCGTCACACTCCTACAATGGTTATTCAATACGCCGAACTTCTTCCCTGAAATCGGCCGTTAATCCTCTAGTGACCGAGACAATGACGGGGATCGGGCTTGCCACCCAATCGTGTCGTCTCGAGTCTCAAACTCTTGTTAATTTGTCATGTTCGATCGCTTAATCGCGGCTTGAGCTCGCTGAGAGCGACGCGGAACGCGTCATCGCTCAACCGTTCGTTGAATCGCAGCCGCGACACGCTCCATAAGCAGGGGCGGAGGGAGTTGAACCCGCAACCGCTGGTTTTGGAAACCAGTGCTCTGCCAATTGAGCTACACCCCTGTCAAGGGAAGACCACGCTTCCCACCGTATGATGGTAACGCATCAACCCTTAATCACCAATGACCAACGAAGGCAAATCCTCCGCTGGCCATCGAGTTGGTTTTTCACCGAGTACTGCAAATTACTCGAGAATTTTGGTGACAACACCGCTACCGACGGTACGTCCACCTTCGCGAATCGCGAAACGAACTCCGTCATCCATAGCGATTGGCTTATGCATTTCGACTTCAACTTTCACGTTGTCGCCAGGCATACACATTTCTGCACCAACGAGGTTCGCAGTTCCGGTCACGTCAGTGGTTCGGAAGTAGAACTGTGGTCGATAGCCGCTGAAGAATGGAGTGTGTCGACCACCTTCGTCTTTGCTGAGGCAGTAAACCTCTGCTTCGAACTTGGTGTGTGGAGTGATGCTTCCTGGCTTCGCCAGAACCTGTCCACGCTGAATATCTTCACGCTTAACACCACGGAGGAGGCAGCCAACGTTATCGCCGGCGCGACCTTCGGTCATCTCTTTGCGGAACATTTCAACGCCGGTGCAAGTGGTCTTGGTCGGGTTCGGGCCAAGGCCGACGATCTCGACTTCTTCACCAACTTTCACGACACCACGCTCAACACGACCGGTCGCAACGGTACCACGACCTTCGATCGAGAAAACGTCCTCAATCGCCATCAAGAATGGCTTGTCGTCTTCGCGAGTTGGCTCAGGAATGTACTCGTCAAGAGCATTCATGAGGTCGGTGATGCACTGGCTGGCATCTGGATCGCTTGGGTTGTTGTAAGCAGGAAGTGACGAACCACGAATCACAGGGACGTCGTCGCCTGGGAAGTCGTACTTGCTCAGCAGTTCACGTGCTTCGAGTTCAACCAATTCCAAAAGCTCTTCGTCATCGACGAGGTCGCACTTGTTGAGGAAGACCACGATGTAAGGAACACCAACCTGACGTGCCAAAAGAACGTGTTCTTTGGTTTGAGGCATCGGGCCGTCAGCTGCTGAAACCACCAAAATCGCACCGTCCATTTGGGCGGCACCGGTGATCATGTTCTTAATAAAGTCAGCGTGGCCGGGGCAATCGATGTGAGCGTAGTGGCGGTTGTCCGACTCATACTCAACGTGTGCCACAGCAATGGTCACGGTTTTGGTTGAGTCACGAACGGTACCACCCTTGGCGATATCCGAGTAGCCTTTTGCCTTTGCCAAGCCTTTGGCGGCTTGAACTGCAAGGATTGCACCCGTGGTGGTGGTTTTTCCATGGTCAATGTGACCGATGGTTCCGACGTTCACGTGGGGCTTTGTACGATTAAAAGTTTCCTTAGCCATTTCTCATTCACCTGCACCTGACCATGCCACTACCAGACAGAGATACGCTCCGCTCTGGCCCGAATTGTCAGCGACCGCGTTCACACCCACGGTTGATTCGCCGAGTCTTCAGCCGCACTGGCCCAGCTCGTTCAACAATATCGAAACGAAATTTAACACTCGTACTCCCCTGTGGAGCACGAACAAATACTCAAACATGTACGATCGTCAAGGCAAGCCGACGTTGATAACCCCTCGGATCATCAAGTCGCTCATCTCGATTCCGCCTAGTTGTCGCGAAATCTCTGCTTTCTTGCAATCACCATTCCGAAAACTTCCACGCAATCGAAGCGCATTTTTTCGAAAAAGTGCCATACCAGCCAATTGCCATCCAATCTGAAGCGATCGGAATGATTTTCTAGCTCGCTACTCTGTATGATTCCACCAATTCATGCGACGAGATGTTCTCTTTGAACAGCAAGATGTCCTCGGTAACCTCTCCGGAGCTTTCACTCAGCGTTCTCGGGGGAGATCGCCAAGGTGTAGAGCTGTGAGTCGGGGACAGAGCGGTTTCGAGCATCTTCACCAAGGATGAGGCCGATTCCACTCATTTGAGCTGCTGAACGGGTGGTCTGCTGAACGGGTGGTCTGCGGAGTATTTTGCGGAATTCGCTGAAACGGCGGTCTGCACTACGGTTTGGACGCGGTTCCCGCTTTTCAAGCTTCTTGCTATGCGGTTCTCGACGCTGGAGAGCAGTTGGTGCGAATGTTCGCCTAGGTGAGCCGCGGTGAAGTGCGTTGGGGAGGTGACTGCCAAGAAACGGGGTCACCTCGTGCAATTACGGGCGAAATCATCTAGCGTGGGATCACAATCACGACTGCATCTTTGCCTGCGTCCACCCCAGAGCAGAGCTGCTGATGGGACTTGAACCCATGACCTCTTCCTTACCAAGGAAGTGCTCTACCACTGAGCTACAGCAGCGAATCTGCAAAAAGAGCGGGTGAAGGGAATCGAACCCTCACAACCAGCTTGGAAGGCTGGGGCTCTACCATTGAGCTACACCCGCGAAATCATTTTCACCACGAACGGCGACGATCATTCAAAATGCTTGTATGCGATGCAGATGGTGCGATTGGTGAACCTTCGCCATCGTGCATCTCGTCTGTCTCGACTCGTCTCCTCAACCGTTTTGTACTGCAACCTCAGTTCTTAAGACCAAAATTGCAGCGAGGTTCAAATGGGGGCTACAGGATTCGAACCTGTGTAGGCATAGCCAACGGATTTACAGTCCGTCTCCTTTAACCACTCGGACAAACCCCCAAATTTTTTTTGGGCCAGAGTTTCTCTCCTCTTGCCCAGCTTTGATCTTTGTTTTTTTCCTGTTCCCGTCAATTGGTTATCAAGTTGAAATCAACTAAATTGCCGGAGATTTTGTAGTCAATAAAGGTTTCAACCCCTTAAATCAACTCTAGTTTTTCGGTCTCACGCTCTGAAGAGCCAGCGGAGGGACTCGAACCCACGACCGGCTGATTACAAATCAGCAGCTCTGCCAACTGAGCTACGCTGGCTGTTTCCACGGCGTCGATCCAGTTTGGATGTGACCAGTTTAGATGTGAACCGTGCGAAATGTCGGATCGCGAGCAAAAAAGGCGCCGATCACGTCTTCTTTGTCAAGCTGGCCGTCATTTCTAAGAAAGGGCAGAGTGTAGCGACCCGACGCGATCGAGCAAGGTGAATCCTGTCCCCGTAACGCGATTCTCTAGACTTTTTGCAGTGAAATTACCTTTGTTACCGGTTGCATTTGCGTTTCTGTCGATTTTTAACCACCCATCACTACCTGATCTGAGCGGTGATTGCCTCTGAGTGGCGGTGGGATAGCTTCTCGTTGTTGGGGAGCGGGTCGGAGGCAGCTTCTGCCTGGTATCTCTTTTCGCGCCGCCAAGGCTGAGCTGATCCAAGGCAGTTTGTTTCTTCTGGTCACCCTTTAGGTGTTTTGTCTCCATTTTCCAAGTCTCTGCTTTCGCAGAGTGCCTTGCGGTGTGTTGCCTGAAAAATTGAAGGGCGATCGTTTGGCTCAGGCATGTGTTTGAGCGGGGAATGAAAAAAGGCAGGCCAATCAAGCGATTGGTCTGCCTCGTTGAATTTCTCGGCTAGATTTTCAAACTAGCTAGTCTTCGCGGTTTTGACGGT
>JADHOA010000061.1 GCA_016779185.1 Rubripirellula sp. | reverse complement strand
AGACCTCGTTAAGCCTAACCGATCTGACAAGTCGCGAAACACTGTCCACCTCGCTACGTTGAAGATTCACCAACTTTTGAACATCTTGGCGTCAACAATTTCGGCTGAACCAAATCATAAAGTTCGAACCAAAAATCTCGCAAATTTGAGATCGTCTCCAGATCGTATTGCTGCACCCAGTGCTGAACCTCGTCGCGAAGCTCCGATGGCACGCCCTGCAGTAAATGCCTAATAAGATCCTGAATGATTTTTGGATGAAGCGACGTACAATAAACCACGGACATGCCGCGCAGCGGTCGATGGCTGGTGGCAAGAACCGTCACCGATTTTCGTCTTGCATTGGCTAACGTATACGTTCTGTAGAACCCTCCTAATTGCTCGATCCCATCGAGAATCAGCAGTGAGCCCTTTGGCAATTCCTTGATGGAACGCCCCACCCGATAGGCTGAGCGAAATCTCGCCCTCAACCGGCGAAACCCTTTTTCCTCCACCCCATCCAATTTCAAGAAACAAGTTGTGGGCAGTGAGTCCCTCAATCCATCTACCAGAGTGTGAAGCAGCGTGGTTTTACCTGTGCCATGAGGCCCGACAATCAAGTGTGGTTTTCCGGGCGAGAGTCGTGAAACGACTTGATCCAATCCGTTATCGCCAAAGCGATAGTCAATAACTCCGGGCCGCGTGTATCGGGTCGCAAAAGGATTTGATTGCAGAGACATCTCGAGTCAACTTTGAAACGGCAGCCGGCAAGTAACCCCAATACTGTAAACCCGACAGATCATTCCCTACCGAGCCCCCCCTCTCCTAGAGACCCCAACTGCGTCATCGACAGTCGGTTGCAGGGCGGCGAGTTATCACGACAAAATCGCATCAAACCCGTGTCCCATTTGGGTGACTGCCGAACGACGCAACATCTTACCACTTCTTGCGGCGGGCAGCACGACAGCGCGGATTAGCGAAGGGAAGGGCAGAGCGTGAGAGCAATGAACGAAGTGGGAGAACCGAATCGAGACTTCTCTGAGGGGGGAGGGGGGAAGCCTTGGCAAGTGACTGGTAAAACTGCGAAACGAGCAATTGCAATAAGAAGGCGACGTTCGACGCAAACGTCCTTCGATGCGAAAAACAACAGTACGAAAAAAATCTATCTTCGTAACGAAGCCAGGACCGAGCGAGTTTGAGCGGATCGAGACGCGGCGACACTCGAGGCGTCCGATGCCCCCTTGAGAGGCTCTTCTTCCTCGCCCGAGTTTGCAACGCACGGTGTCTGTTGAAGCTGGGTCACCAAATAGAATGGCGACTCGCTGACGATGTCCCTACCGTCTTCAAGATAAAGTCGCACTCGAACACACCAAGATAGTCGAATCAGCTGTCCGTGATAGCTGAGCGGGGCTGCAGGCAATACACACTGAATCGACTGCTCATTTTCTACACCAATCTCTCGAAGCTTGGCGTCACCGATTCTCTGAAAATGATGGACGTGCAAATCCTCGTCCCCTTTTCCCTCGGTATGCCAAAGAACCGAAATCTCCAGTCCCTGCAGTTCGTCGACCTGAACGCGAGAAATACGCCACTTGGCGGTCAGTTCACCACCAGCGAGATACATGCTGTTCGGATCACAGAGTGTCAATCGAATCGCGGGCTGTGACTCGCTGGTCACCCCGGTGGATGAACGACGACGGGATAATTTCGGCAAAATGATGGCCATGGTCGCGATTCTCCCTTAACGACAATCTTCCAGCGAATTGCGTTGTGAGTACCGGCAAATGAATGCATCACATTCGCCGGTATCTCCATCACTAATTGTTGCTCCCAAGGAACCTGTGGGTCAACTTCAAGATCCCGCTGCCTTGCCAAACCCAAGACAAATGCTTGATGCCTCTCAACTCGGACATCCGTACCCTGACGATAAAACGTCTCTTCTTCGCAAACTAACTCAACCGAGAGTCGCTTTAGCTTCAATCTCCCGCCCTGTGAGATAAATAGGTCATAACGACCTCCGGGTTTTAACGGATGCTCACTAATTTCCACCACAGTGGGCCCAACACCAATGCGTTGCCGAACTTGACTTAGGAAGTAGAGAAATGACCAACGGCCAATCAAGGCAAAGGGTACCAAGAGCCCTGCGAGAATCCAACGTGGTCGACCGATCCAAAACCCCGAGACCACAACCGCAAGCAAAATGATCCAAGCTGTATTCCAGAACAGAGCGAGGAGAGCCGGCCCAAAGATACCATCTTCTCCGATTACCACCGGCAAACGATAACGAAGATACTCCCCGGGACTATCGGTGATCGATTTTCCCCGAGGCACGTTGGGCAAGCCAACTTCTCCACCTTGTCCCGGTGCAAGTCGTTCCAAAGCTGCAGCCTTGGTGGCAATCACCGATCGCATTTCGTCGCTGGCATTGAGATGCATCACACGGAAAACTAGCCGCATCGCACCGATCATCACCGCTGCCAGAGAAACGACACCGATTACCCAGCTACTCAATCTGGTTGACAAAGCCTCCGAGGAAACCTGCTCTGGAACTTGCTGGGGTGCAAACTGACTGATCAGGACCAAAGAGAGTCCAAAGACACCCGATAGAAATGCGGCACCCGAAAATGCAACTTCGCCTGCGATACCGACCGAGGGGTTCCCGAGACGACGCTGACCCCGCTTCTTGCTCCATGGCATCGGTAGACGAAGCATTCGCGACACAACAAGAAGTCCCAAACGTGAGGTTTAAACGATCTTTGTGATTCCGCCGGGTTTACCAACCCTGCTTCGAATTTCCTTGAAGTGCTCAGGAAGGAATCAACTGAGTCCCCATCCCCAAACAAAATGCTCCGCTAACATCCCCCGTTACAGAGCGTCCCCGTGACGAAAAACGCCCTTCACGGCCGGCCCTTCATGACCAGCCCTCTATGACCAGCCACCCATCAGCACGCAAAATACCGCATCGATTCGCTGCGATTTTTTTGCGAGTCATGTACCGACACTCGGGTGAGAATCTCGGCTGGTTGACTACCTGCGGACCTCCGTCCACTTCAAGGATACCTACCCGCCGCGAGTTTCGGCACAGGTGTTCAAGAAAGTTCTTTCCATTGAGAAAAACTTCTTAGTATCGAAATGCCGTTGGCTTTATCCCTGCATATTATCGTTATCGGCGCGTATTATCGCGGTGTCGTGTCCTAGGGAGTGTTACCTCAGCCACATTCCCTGACGCAAAAACCTACCGCGTCACTAGGCTAGAGCAACGCATGTTCTGCAATGAGCGTGATCTGCTGCCAATTTTGAGGTCGATCCGAAACCATCCGCGCGGCAAAACTCGATTGGCGAAACAGGATCTCAAACCGCTACAGGTTCGCGACTCGGGCGATAGAAACCCAGTTTTTCGAGAGCAGCGTACACCTCTTCGAGGGTTTTCTCTCCGAAATTACTAATCGACAGCAGGCGTCGTGGCGTCGCATTGAGTAGATCTCGCACGGTCAAAATGCCAGTCTCCTCCAAACAATTGGTTGTTCGAACGGAAAGCCCCATCTCTGCGATACTCAGGTCCAACCTTTCCCGTCGCAAGCGAGCTTCTTCTTCTGCGCGACTGAGTGGAATCCGGGTCATAGCCAACTCCTGCTTTTGACGTCCTAGAAATAACAGTCCGCACACCCGGTTGCATCGGCTCATCCAATGCAAACACCCCGAATGGCAATCCCTGACTGATGTTTGGCAAAATCCTAAGCCACTCAACTCGCACAAAAAAGTATCCCTTTCAAAAAAACACCCTTTTTTACGAGTTTTTATTGCTAGCAACACATACCCAAAAGGAGACAACAAAAAACATGAAAGGCTAGTTCAATCGTCAAATGAACGACATAAAACGCTTCATCAAGGCTAGAACCCCCTGAAGAGGCACTTCCTCCTTGAACCTCTGGAAACCGATTATTCCCGTCTCTTTGCGGGCGATTTCACTGCCTGCCCTTGGGATAAGAAACCTTGGCGGATATAAAGTTAGGACGTCGCAAAAGGGGTATTGAGAACTGAATCGGCGAAAAAAGAGAAACGCCCACGCCCCTCCGAGGCACTCGACTGGTGCCCAATCCACGACGAGCTGACTGAGGTCAGGACAGTCAAAAAAACATTCATGTTTCCTACCTAACGGTTCGATTTGCGCCGCCTCTCGTTAAGGCCAGTGGGCGAACGCTGCATCCCAACCGTCCACAACCATCCAACAGCGATACATCCATGAAATCGGATCACTGGAATTTTCTTGCCAACCTCCTAGGGACTCCCGGGCCCGCAAAACCGCGAGAAGACAAGAAGAAATCACAACCTCAACCCGACCCCCAAGCGACCGAGGCTGCCTCAGCAGTCGACCCCAGCTCGAAAACGCAACCGGATCCATCAATTGAAGCCGCCGCTGCGAGTGAAAAGCCCGTTGCAACGGAAGACACCTCGGTGAAGAGCAGCGTTGGCAGAAACAAAGCGGATGAACCTGCACCACAGGCTAGCGAAAACAAAACCAACTCACCGAGCAGCAGTCAAGCGATTTCGGATGAACAGCAGATCACTCGAGAAGATGTGCTTGGTGCTTTAACCGCAGCCGAGCCGCCGAAAATTCTTCCTGGATTTGGATTCAATGTCGATGACGATGCACCCACCACGTTAGACGAACTAACGGGTTCAGCAGTAGATTCCGGTGAACAACCCAAGCATCCTGAGCCTACCGATGTGAACACCCGAGAGACCGTGGATTCATCGGAAGAGGACGAGCAGGAAGATGATCCGCTTGATACTTGGGGGCAACTTGCATCGCAGATTGGATTTGCACCGCACAAATCCTCCAAGCCAAAGCCTTCGAAAAGTCAAACGGCAACCTCCCACCGCAAGGTGTCCCAGCCACCAAGCAGCGATTCTCAAGCAAATCAAAACGCGTCGGAGAGCGATGCTTCACGCAGATCCCGTCCTGAAGCGGGCAGCAACCAAGACGCGAGAACACGTAGCAAGCCCCAACCATCGGCTGCTCCAGCATCCACCCAGCGTTCCGCCGTTGGGTTTGGCCACGGTCTCGGGTTTGACGATGACTTTGATGATTCACCAGCCCTCGACGCAGTGGAACCCCAAACCGATCCACCCAGTAGCCCGGTCGAGCCAACAGGCAAAGCGGCCAACTCATGGGTGGATGAACAAGAATTACCTGGAGGCTGGGCTACGTTCTCCTCCAAAAAACAAGAAATCCAAGATTCAAACGAAAAGGGTGATAGAAGTTCGCTGACAGCGAACGCTAAAAGCAGGAACCCAGAGGGAAAGCGAGACGAACACAACGATAGAAACTCCGATCGCCGACGCCGCAATCGGACGGATGACGAAAACTCAGGCGAACGTCCTCCACGTTCTCGCAGCGGACGAGATGAATCGGACTCAAGAGATCACCGCAGTATCCGGCAAGACACGGCTGAAAGCTCGACCAGTCGTCGATCAACTCAACCGCGTCGAGACTCGGACCAAGACGACAATGGCGATTCACGGGAGCGACGTCCACGCGGCCGCCGTGGCGCGCGACAAAGGATGTCGGAGGACGAGGTTCGAAGCATGGACGGCGAAGGCGTTTCAAAGCGAAGCGTCTCTCGCGATGACGATCCGCAGGAAGCAAACGGTACAGAGGGTCGCAGACGAGGTGGATCACGCCGAAACCAACGTGACGAGAATACGGGTGATGATCGGCGTCGTGGCAGAACCCAGCGTGAGGAAGTTGACTCAGATATCGAGGAACGGAGTGAGGTTCGGTCGAGTCGCAGAGACGACGAGGATGACTCACCCACTCGCGGCCGACGTCGGGGCAGACGCGGTAGAGGCGGTCGCAGTCGCAACGAGCAAGAAGTCGAACGAGATTCCCGCTCGTCAGACACGTCAACCGATCCCCTTCAAAGATCCTCAGCTTTTGATGATGATTACGAAGACGACTATGAAATGGAGGATATTCGCAAAGAAAAGCGAAGCCATTCCAGCGGTCACCGTCGCGATGAGGACGAACAATCATCGTCCGACGGCGAAAGACGAGTGCGTCGTCGACGCCGCGCCGAAGATTCGAGCGAGGAGGGTGAACGAAATCCACGAAACCGTAGAGATCAAGAATCCGACGCAGAAAGGGAGTCTCGCGGCAAACAAACCACGATTCCTTCATGGCTCGATACCGTTGATCTTTTGGTAAACGCCAATATCGAAAATCACAAAAAGTCAAAAAATGGGCGTGGCAAGACTAGCAAAAAACGTTAGTCCGGACGCTTAGTTTGATTAGATCCGACACGCCTCAACCAATGCTTTGGCCGAGGCGTGATCAAAACCCAAAGCTCGTTCAACTCCTACTTTTTTTCATTCCTGAATTGAAGCCACCCCGGCAAACACGGTGTGAACGAATTGCGAAATCTTATCGTTCGCAATCAGACGAAAACCCCAAAGTTTGAACGAGTTATTCGTAGTTAGCCACTGACGACAACATGTTGGTTTGGTAAGCTATGCGAAGCGGTTTCCGTTCCCGCCGATGGTGTTTCGAATGACACGCGTCATCGGATGGGTGAAAAGTTGATTGTGAACCTGCGTGTTGGTGGCAGCCCTTACGACTGTGAGTCGTGAACCTGGTCAGGCCTTAACTGGAGCAGCCATAAGCGGTGTAGCTTTGTGTGAGGGCTGCCTCCAACACGCAGGAGCGTGTCCGAACCACTGGACAAGTGGTCGGTCAGTCAAATGTGATAGGCCATTCGTCACTCAACACCTAGCTTCCACTGCAATCCGCCGGACAACTTTTTGGCTGGCTTTTGGCTGGGGTGATTCTTATCTGAGCACATCAGTCGCATGTCAGAACCGTCATCAGATCCAACCCCCACTTCCCCAGGCAAGACCGATTCAGCCGGTTATGTGGTTGTGGCACGCAGATACCGTCCGCGTGACTTTGACGAGCTGGTGGGCCAGCAACATGTTGGACAAGCTCTACGCAATGCAATTGAGACGAACCGAGTCGGGCACGCGTATCTTTTTACCGGTGCGAGGGGTGTGGGAAAAACGAGCACCGCAAGAATCTTTGCCAAGGCATTGAATTGTCCCGGTGGTCCCAACTCCCACCCCGACCAATCGTCAGACATTTCTAAAGCCATTGATTCGGGTGAAGATGTAGACGTCATTGAAATCGATGGTGCAAGTAATCGCGGAATCGATGAGATACGCAGCCTGAGGGCGAATGTCGGAGTACGTCCCAGTCGATCACGATTCAAAATCTACATCATCGATGAAGTGCACATGCTCACCACACCTGCCTTCAACGCGTTGCTAAAGACGCTCGAAGAACCACCGGAGCATGTAAAATTCATCTTCTGTACTACCGATCCGGAAAAGATTCCGATCACGGTGTTAAGCCGGTGCCAACGATTTGACTTTGCTCCGGTTGAACTCCAAGAAATCGTTGCAAGACTTCGATTCATCGTTGACTCGGAGCAGGCCGAAGCGGATGAAACCGCCCTTCAACTGATCGCGAGACGCGCCGCAGGGTCGATGCGCGATAGCCAATCACTACTTGAACAAGTCCTCAGTTTTAGCAGCGGCAAGCTGACCGCAGACAATGTTCACTCGATGCTGGGCACCGCGAATGACGAAAGACTTCATGAAATTGCTCATGCTTTGGCCGATCGCGATGCAGCTCTTTCCCTGAAGTTGATGGATGCGGCGATCGACGAGGGCGTTGATGCGGGAAAGCTCGCCGAGCAACTTCTTGGGTACTTCCGAGATTTAATGGCGGTAACCGTCGGATGTGACGCCTCCATGCTTCGACATGCTTCGGCGTCGATGCATGCTTCCTTGTCAGATCTAGGAAATCAGTGGGGACTTCAAACAGTCCTCGCTGTCGTTGGACTAATCGATCAAACCCTTGTTCGCACCCGACACAGTGTCCATGCGCGAGTGCTACTCGAAGCAACACTGATCCAAATCTGTCACCTGCCCGACCTACAGCAAATCGCGAATCTAGCCCTAGCAGCAAGCGGTCAATTGAGAGGGCCAGCCAAAGAAAACCGTCCGGCCGTTGAAAAAAAAAAGACCAACCTGAACCTAGGTAACGTCAACACGCAGCCGAGCAACCCAAATCGTGTTGCAACTGAACCCATCGGGATTCAGCAAGGTATCAGTAAGCAAGAGACCAGCAATCAGCTGACCTGCAACTCGACCGCGACCGAGCCATCCAATCACCCTACCGGTGAAACATCGGCAACGTTCTCCCAGGGAACGAATACTGCCCCCTCACGGGACCATCAAACATCGCCAAGTGAACCGCTAGCAGCACGAACCACGGGCTCACTGACTCTGAAAACGACAACCGGCATTACCCACAGCAATGCAGAGTTTCAGCGGATAGCGATTGTATCGACTGCCTCACAGCAGACACCGACATCAAGCGACACCGAAACCGTGACAGCAAATACAGCGGATCGGATTGAGTGGACTGCGAGCAATGCCCAGACGGTGTGGCGAGCGGCAATGAGCCACTTGGAATCGATGACAGAATCACTTGCGCGGATGGTGGAGCGTTTTGAATTCATTGGTGCGAATTCCGCAAAAGCAGAACTGCCACATGACTCCAATCTTGCGAAACGACGCCTAGAATCACCGGAGTCTCGCGAGGCGATCACACGAGCGTTAAGAGAGGTGACCGGTCAGCACATCACTTTTGAGGTAACACTCAGCCCCCATTCGCAAAACCGCGCAGAACAGAAACCGCAATCAAACAAGCCATCGAGAGCTCAACGAATGCGAGAAATTGAGAACAATCAACTGGTGAAAGATTGCTTAAAACTCTTTGAAGCAGAGATTGTAAACGTTGACTCCCCACGATAGCTAACTATCCCACTCGCTATGATCTTCCGTCACCGGATGCTTCATGCAGCGGAAGAAAGCGTTTTCGAACGACCCTCCCTACTTATTTTCTGAAACGGTAAAGAACATGTTCAAAGGACTTGGAAATCTCGGCAACATCGCCTCGATGGTTGGATCGCTTCAGAAACTCCCGGAAAAAATGAATGAACTCAACGACCGGATGAAGCAGGAAACGGTAAGTGCAAGCTCGGGATGTGGTCGAGTAAAAATAACGATGACGGGTACCGGGCATGTTCAAACGGTTGAGATTACTCCATCCCTTACGGGGCACGAACTCGAGCAGTCGATTCAAGATGCCACCAATGCTGCAGGCGCGGCTGCAAAGCAACTCTATGCCGAAGCAATCCGGGAATTGGCCAATGAACTCGACTTGAATCTCCCCGGAATCGACAGCATGCTCACCACCTTGACCGGAGGTCGCTAAAGGATGGCTGATCATGGAGGAGCGGTCTCAGACCTCGTTGACCAACTAGGGCGTTTACCGGGCATTGGAAGGAAGAGCGCCGAACGCCTTGCTTTTCACCTACTCCGCGTGAGTGAAAATGAAGCAATTTCTCTCGCTGACGCAATTCGGCGAGTCCGGCAAGACGTCCGCTACTGCTCCCAGTGCTTCAATCTTGCTGAAACAGAGAACTGCCTGATCTGCTCTGACGCCTCGCGAGACCAAACGCGACTGTGCATCGTTGAGCAACCTCGAGATCTAATGAGCTTGGAGCAGTCCGCCGCCTTTAAAGGTGTTTACCACGTGCTGCTCGGACGCATCGCGCCACTCGATGGAATCGGCCCCGACCAATTGACGATCGAACCACTGATTGACCGCGTGCGCACGGGCAACTTCGTGGAAGTGATCATGGCCACCAACCCCACAATCGAGGGAGACGGAACCGCTTTGTATATCAGTAACCTGCTTAGCGAATTCCCGATCGAAATCACTAGGCTTGCTCGAGGAATTACGGCGGGGAGTGTGTTGGAGTATGCCAACCGAGAGATGATTACTGACGCCCTAAGTGGTCGCCAAAAACTATAACTGGAACAAGATTCGCACAATTGTCCGAAATATAGGCGGCCACGTCCGTTTTAGCCCACAATTATCGGCGAATTCTCTTTACAGTATCAGCCCCGCTGCGTGGTCCGATGGTCGTTTTCATCGTCGATCTGCTGACTGTTCACTTCAAAGCAAGATTTTTTTGATTTGAAGTTTCCTGAAAGGCCACCGGCGACACATTGTCAGATCTGTTAGGGAACCCAATCGACGAGAAAAAGATTGATTCCCGCAGGCAATGGCACTGAAAAGCATGGCTGACAAAACGCTGTGTTTTTCAGGACCGGAGTCAAATCCCGAAAGCAAGTACCAACCACTCGCCCTCTGCACGAGAACTCGGAAACTCACGCAGAATCTCAAGAGATCACTGTCATGCGGATGTCCATCGGCCTTCAGGCCCGGCAATTGCAAACTCAGAAACTAGCACCTCGGATGATCCAGTCGATGGAGATCCTGCAGTTGCCTGCGCTTGCACTTCAGGAACGTATCGAGCAGGAGATGAACGAGAACCCGCTCTTAGAACTGCAGGAAATAGACCCGCTTGCTCCTGACAGCATCGAGGAAACTCTGGAGAAAGACACTCGCAGCGAGGATGAGAAAGAGTTAATTGTTGACACCGATCATGACAACCAAGAAGACTTTGAACGTCTGCAGAACATGATCTCGGAGATGCCTAACACTTTTGACGAGTCTTTCCGCAGATCGTCAGGTGCGATGCAAGATGAATCCGATCGACGGCATGACTTGATGGCCAATGCGATCTCGCGTCCCGAGTCACTCAACGACTTTTTGTTGCATCAACTAGCAGAGCTCGACATTGACGAAAGGATCGAGCGACTCGCTGAACGCATTATCAGCACACTGGATGCTCGAGATGGAGGCTACCTACGCACACCTCTATCGGATTTGCTTCCGCAAGACCACGACCCCGAAGACTTAGTCATCGCAGAACGCGCGTTAGAGGTGGTTCAATCACTGGAACCAACTGGCATCGCGGCTCGAAGTCTTTCGGAGTGCCTTTTGATGCAGATCAAGCCTGACTTTCCTCACTATGAAGAAATGCAGACGCTGATTGAATCGCACCTCGAGGACCTTGCCGAAAACCGCCTTCCACAGATTGCGAAACGAACGGGATACTCTGTCGAATTAATTCAAGAAGTACGAGCAGAACTGCACGTTCTCAATCCTAAGCCGGGGGCGGCGTTCATGGAGACCTATGTCCCCAATGTTACCCCTGACATTATTCTGGAACAGGATGATGCAGGAAATTATCAGGTGAAACTTGATGACGATCGAGTTCCCACTTTGTTTATCAGCGAGTACTACCGACGCCGTCTTCAAGACCCAAAGTGTACGGCCGAGGAAAAGGAATTCATCAAAAACAAAATCAATGGAGCGCAGTGGCTTATCGATTCCATTGAACAGCGACGAAGCACGTTGACACGAGTGGCTCAAGCAATCGTGGAGCATCAGCGAAAATTCTTGGACGAAGGTCCTGAGTCGATTGAACCGCTAAAAATGCAACAAATAGCCGACAAAGTCGGTGTTCACGTCACCACGGTGAGCCGAGCAGTTGACGATAAGTGGATGCAAACTCCGCGAGGAATCCTTCCACTTAAACGATTCTTTGTCGGTGGTACCCAAACAGAGGATGGTGACGATGTTGCTTGGGACACGATTCGGATCAAGCTTCAGGATTTGATTGACAAGGAAGACAAGAGCGATCCCTACAGTGATGAAAAGATCGTCGACGAACTGAAAAAAGCAGGAATGAATGTTGCAAGGCGTACGGTAACGAAATACCGAAAACGCATGGGCATCCCAAGTAGCCGCCAAAGACGTGACTGGACACTATCGCGGAAATAAATTTCAGAGCCACGACAAATTCAGTGACGCAGCGAATCGCTTAACTTGCGATGGATCATCGAAAATGAAACATTCAGTCGGCTCTTGACTTGAATTGCCAGAGAGAAAAGATCGAGCAAAGTTTCTCTCATTCTTACATGGCGATCGTAGGCTCTCTGAATGCAACCACCATCACGACGTTCACTAGGCGTACGTGTCTTTCAGTTCGCTGCAACGGAAACCGTCAATTTCGGATCTTGGGTGCTGCAGCAGTCGATCCCGTCAGTCTGTCACTTATGCCAAATCGCAATTGACGGCGGCGACTTTTGCACCCACTGCCTGTCTGAACTCACCCAAAGTGAATCGATCATGCAGCAAGCTTGTAAACGCTGCGCTGTGCCCAAGCAAACAAGACAGCCAAAGGTTCGCTGCATGCAGCACCAAGCCAATTGCAACCCACCCAAGGCGGCGTTAGGCAAATGCCAGCATTGCAAAGGAAATAGATTCCAATGGGACCAAGCAACAGCGATGTGGATTTATGACGGCTTGGTCAAGGACGCGGTTGTGTTATCAAAACATTCAAATCACCACGGACTCTGTCAAGCAATTGGAGCGAGGCTGGGTCGATGGATTGCCATGCAAGAAGAGACCCCGCTGCCTGATTTAGTCACGCACATCCCCAGCCACCTTTTCCGTCGTGTAGCGAGAGGCGGAGAAGGCGGTGGCGTACTAGCAGACGCGGTCGCAAACCAACTGATGATTCCCCACGCAAGGCTCCTCTCCTTGCGGCGACCGATTGCAAAGCAAGCCTGGCTGAGGGAGGTAGGCCGCATTGAAAACATGCGAGGAGCATTCGTGCCTGCGAGAACATTTCCATTCCTCGCCAAAAAAGACTTGAAGAGGCAGCACGTTCTGGTTGTGGATGACGTCCTCACAACGGGCGCGACAGCAAACGAGGTCTGCCAATCCCTTCGACGTCTTGGGGCGGGAAAAATTTCTCTCGCCGTCGCCGCTAGATCGTTACCAAAATCAATTTTGACGTGAAACGCTATCGGATCACCCACCGTGGGCAAACCGGATTCCCACGCTAGACCGCATTAATCTCATTCGCAAAACCTCGCACAAACACCGCTTACTTCCTTGAGCGATTGCACCATTCATCCCAATGCAGTTCTACTGTTTGCAAGAGTTTCAGGACCATTGCACTGCTGTTTCAGGACCATTGCACTGCTGTTTCAGGACCATTGCACTGCTGTTTCAGGACCATTGCACTTCCACAGTGCAACCGTTCACCCATGTGTCGCATTCCGTCTTGTGAATGAAATCTTTTGATTTTTAAAAACTATTTTTTCGAATGTCCGGCGACTAAAACCTGACTAGCGGTCATGAGATTCAGCCAAAATTCCGATACCCGACGATGGGTCCGAGTGAAACCAAGGTTGCACACCTCACCGTTGATAGGTTTTTGCGGAAAAAACTTCATCCGATACTCCGAATAGCCGAAGCAATCGGATCACCCCCGATGAAACGGAGCCAGAGTTTCGATTTGATGAACTCAAGGTGAGCGGAAGCGTAGAATCTTCTCTACAGGCATGATTTCTGAGCTAAAATTCCCACAGTCCTTCTTCATCCTTCACCCTGACAGTGAGTCCCAGACCCATGGCTAGTTCCGAATCGACTCCCGAGGCCAATTCTCGCCCGGGAATTCGAAGCGGCGGCTTTCGAAGGGCCGTCCTCCGAGGCCTCGGGGTGGTACTGCCTCCGCTTTTGACGATCGTTGTACTCATTTGGGCATGGTCAACGATTGAATCCTACGTTCTCACTCCAATTGAGTCATGGGTTCGGTGGGGGATTGTTGCCAATATTGAAAACACGCTTTCTGAGATACCAGCGGAAGCCCAACCGACGCTCACCCCCCGTCGAACCGAGGGATTTACCTACCAAGGGACTCGGTATGTGCCTGACCCAACCGGCCGAAGGTACCTACCGGAGGATGTAAAACGACTGGTCGATCAGAAGCTTGGTGACTTTGGACCATTCACCACTGCACCATCAAGCGCAAACGCATACTGGCATCGATACGTGCAACTTCGCTTTTTACAGCGTCGATTTGTGGTGCCTATTTTCTTAATTGTCTTCACCACAGCGTTGTATTTTCTGGGAAGAATTGTCACGATCGGTCTCGGACGATGGGTGCTCCAGGGATTTGAAAGAGCGATTCTCGGAACACCTTTAGTCAGCAAGGTTTACGGCAGTGTCAAGCAAGTGACGGACTTTGCGTTCAGTGAGCGGGAAATTGAATTCAACCGGGTTGTCGCAATTCAATATCCGAGGGTTGGGATTTGGTCGATTGGATTCGTTACCGGTAATAGCATTCAGGGGATCGCTGATGTCACCGGCGAGCCAATGCTCAGTGTCTTGATGCCCACCAGCCCAATGCCAATGACCGGTTTCACCGTGACGGTGAAAAAAAGCGAAGCGATCGATCTTGATCTTACGATTGACGAAGCGATTCAGTTTGTCGTCAGTTGTGGAGTGGTCGTACCCGCTCAACAACTACCGGCCCAATCTGAGCAAGCTTTGAAAACAGAACGAAACACATCCTCGGTAACAGACGATCAAGATCTAGCATCTTGAAAACAATTGGCATTTGCTTGATTGGGGTAACGAGTGCCTCATAAAACCGTCTGATAAGTCATGGCGAAAAAGCTTTTAGGTCACAGTTGCCTGGCATTACCAGAGCACGGAGTGACACCTTTGGGGACAGGGAAAAATCGTCGGAGGTTGATTCCCTGCGTCTGCAGCGTTTTCACGCAAAAGGATGCCTATTCGAGCCCCCGGTTATCCGGGTATCTTATGGTCGGCTGTACCGTGCACTGCTGGGCCTACGATTTTGGGGGGATGCCCCCATTTAAGCCAGAGTTTGCCTAGGCACACTGCCTGTGTTGTTCTCTCACATCTCACCCGTTGCGATGTTCGCGATAACGAGATAGCGGGCGACCAGATTGTGGACGACCAGATTATGATTGGGGATAAACGTAAAAAATCCCGAGATCAGCGATACACCGAGGACCAAACGCTCGCTTGGATACACTCGCACCGCCAGACCCGTAACCTCCAGATCCGCAGATGAAAAAAGTCTATATCAGAACCGTTGGCTGCCAGATGAATGTCTTGGACAGTGAGATGGTGATTGCAGATCTAAAGCGACATGGCTACGTCGTGGTCGACACACCCGAGGAGGCGGATTGTGTTCTCTACAACACCTGCAGCGTTCGCGAACACGCAGAAGAAAAGGTCTACAGCGCTCTTGGTACGATTCGTCAAGCCAAAGAAAAAAATCCTGAAAAGATGATCGGTGTGATGGGCTGCATGGCTCAGAAAGATCAAGAGATCATTTTCAAACGCGCACCTTACGT
>JADHOA010000060.1 GCA_016779185.1 Rubripirellula sp. | reverse complement strand
ATTCCTCGATTTCGTGGCGAGATTTTTACCTGCACTGGCTTTGCAAGACGATCCTGACAACCAACCAGTATCGGTTCTGCGTGAACCGTGCCTATCGGATATTTCGCCTGAATCAAATCTGGCAACTGATTTGGAACCCACGGTATCAAAATCAATATGCCCACCGAAGTATCCGTTCCATGATTCGACGCTGGGAACGGACGCAGCGAATCCAAACAACAGAAGCGCAGTTACTAAGGAGTTCCATATCGGCAGTTGAAATACGACATTACCTAAGAGGCTTCAGTTACCATTTGAGTTTAAAGTTTTTATCGCCAATTCTGGTTCCGCTAAAAATTACCGGCCTTGTAAAGTTTGCAGAAACCGGCAACCTAATTTATCTGACACCGTTCCTGGGAACGTCAGCGGCTCGGTTGATCACCACGCTCGTTAACCAGTGGCTTTCAAGAAAAGAAGCACCTAGTCATCGCGTTGCCTTGACGTTGAGCTGGCTGCCGGTCGTCGGTGTTTTTTCTTTCCCCGCGCAATTATACGCTTCCAACGTTAGGCTCTCCCAGTTTCTAATCCGCGACATTGCATCACAATTGGGACAGAAGGCACCCATTTATGGAGGGGCGGACAGCCGGCTGGAAATCTGGCTGATCCAATTAACCGATTGGATATTCGCACTGATGCAGTTAATCCTCGGATCCGGTAATCTTGCCACTGTTCAGGAAACGGTCAATAGATCGGCCACACCTCTTTCTTTAGCAGACAGCTCGATCACAGCCATGGAACGATCCTCGGCTCAGTCTATCCATGACTCTGCGGAATCCAGCTTGATGTCATGCGATCCATCGACAAGCGACAAGCAAACCCATGATTCACTTGTCGCTTAATATCTAAAAGAAAAGTATTAAGCAGGCAGATCAATTTGGTAGCCCGCTCGATAAGGTCGAGCAATAAAACTGTTCGCCTCATCATCACCCACGATTCGCTCATTAGCATCGTCCCACCGCAGATCGCGTCCGAGACGAGCTGAGATACCCGCGAGATGACATAGGTTCAAACCCTTCATGTGTGAATGAACATCCGATATCGGGCTTTCTCGTGAACGCATGCAGTGCAAAAAGTTAGCCCAATGTGCAGCCCTCTCATTCCGCTCCATCGGCATGCCGCGATAAACGTTGGAAATCGCATCCTCTGGAAGCGGGTTGTCCTTCAGATCCTCAACGGGTTTCCCTTGCAAAGCACCTCGACTGACAAAGATCCTTCCTTGATCACCTTCAATTAGCACGCCGTTACGCTCGTCATGACGAATCACTAGCTCTGTATCATTTGGATACTTGAGAGTGAAATGAAAAGCGGTTGCTGTGTTGTATCGATCGCCCTCAACAGGGTAACCGTTTTTAAATTCGACTGGATGCGTTGCGCTACCAGAGATCCCCACAGGTCCCTCCGTTTGCCCGTTTAAAGTCAACGCCCAATTGCAAATATCAACGTGATGAGCACCCCAATCGGTGAGCTTTCCACCGGAATACTCATACCACCAGCGAAACTCGTAGTGACAATTCGTTTTTCCACGACCTTTGCCGCTGAGAAATCGATAATCAACCTTAGGTGCTGGCCCCAACCAACGATCCCAGTTTAAGCCCGCTGGCACTTCGGCAACCGGTATCGCTTGACTGGTCGGAGCTCCACCAATAGAGGCTTGCACGCGTTTGATTTTCCCAACCCTACCTTCCGCTACAAGCGCCATTGCCTTGACGAATAGATTGAATGTGCTTCGCTGCTGTGTTCCCACTTGAACGACGCGGCCGGTTTGTTCTTGAATGCGCCGGATTAATTTCCCCTCATCAATGGTCAGAGTCAGAGGCTTTTCGCAATAAACATCCTTACCCGCTAGGAGTGCTTCCACAACGGGCTTGGTATGCCAGTGATCTGGAGTTGCAACGTGAACCGCGTCAATATCTTTTCGATCCAATAGAGCTCGATAATCCTCATAAAGCGTCGCTTTGCCGGCACTCATATTCTGATTCGAACTCTCTGCTCGTCCTCGATCCACATCAGAGATGGCGACAACATCGACCCAGTCTCGCGCGGCTCGCATATTGCCGTTAGCCATTCCACCAGCACCAATCACTCCCATTGAAACACGGTCGTTCTTGGATTTTGTTTCCTGTGCAAGTGTCTTTGGAGTCGAATAAAAATAGGGAACACTTACCCCGGCTCCTGTCATAACCGACTGTTGCAAAAAACGACGACGGCTGGATTGATTCTGCTGATGCGACAAGTTGAAAACTCCTTTGAAATGATGCTGTATCTAAAGTTCGGACAACGGCCATCTAACCTACGCCATTGAACCGTTGGCTTGGCATTGTATCGGGAACCGACGAGCCGATGCAAAAAAGTCGCTTCGTGTTTGTGGTGCTCTCTCCATACGTTTCAAGCCCGTATTTGAGGCAAAAAAAGAATCAGTTCGTCAGGAGTTCAGTCCATATGAATCGTTCTCCAAAGTCTCCTGAATCTGTATACTCTTGCCGCCGATCAATTCCCATTTGATCCAAATAGGCAAACCAAGCCGACATAAAAATCAGTTTCGATCAACAATTGGCGAGAAGCACGAATCAAGACTCGCCGACAATCCGCTGCCTTCATCAATCCGAGAAAGAAAATGACTAGCTTGTGCGAAACAATTCACGAGGCAGTGGCTGATAATGATCTACCGCTACTTTACTCCCTCGTAACCAAGAATGAATTTATCCTTCTCAGTAGCTCCAAAGATGAACAGGGCAGACACGACGGCGCCTTCATTGTCGAAATTGATGACATGGAGGCACTCTTGGTATTCACGGAGAACGATATTGCGAAGCAATTTGTCGAAGGAGCGAATGCATCAGCGGAAGACCCTGAAGAGATTGACGGAATCTACATCGAGGGGCCTGCACTAATCGACTACCTGCCAAGTGATTATGCCATCATGCTGGATGCCGATTGTGATAACACACTCATCATCGAACCGGGTATTATTCGATCGCTAAAGCAAATGGCCGAGGAAGATGATTCCGATCAACTGGAAGGCTGACCAACGCCAGCCAAACTAAGCCATTAAAAATGGTATGGCATCTCACTTGGAATGATTTACAGCAATCGCTCAAACCCGACACTAAACCTCGATGGCTCCGCTTTTGATTTGCGTGGCCCTTTCTCGGATTTGAGTCAGTTCAACTGGGTCTTTCCGATCGATGTTTTTTAGCTGCATCACCATTCGATGATTATCTCGAAATCGGTCGCGATGCCTTGCAAGAAAATCCCAGTACAGTGTCGTGATTGGACAAGCATCTTCTCCCACCGCTTTCTTGGGCGAGTACTTACAGCCCTTGCAGAAGTTACCCATTCGATCAATGTAGGAACCGCTCGCGCAATAAGGTTTCGTTGCCATGATGCCCCCATCGGCATGCTGGCTCATCCCTAGCGTGTTGGGCAGAGAAACCCAATCAATCGCATCCGCGTACATCGCTAGATGCCAATCATTGAAATGCTGAGGGTGAACACCCAGCAGTTGAGCATAGAGCCCAAGCACCATCAGACGCTGAATATGGTGGGCGTAAGCAGTATCAATCAGAAGACGCATTGCATCCGCAACGCAAGCCATCTCTGTCTTTCCATCCCAAAAAAACGAGGGGACCTGCTGTGATTCATCACACTCCAACGCATTCAATCCGGCGTACTCCGGCATCTTTGTCCAGTAGAGTCCGCGAACATATTCACGCCACCCCAATATCTGCCTCACAAATCCTTCGACGGAATTCATTGGCGATTGACCATTATGGTATCGTTCAACCGCAGCATCCACGACCTCGTGGGGTGACAACAACTTGAGATTCAAGGCATGTGAGAGACGCGAATGGTAGAGGAAGCGTTCATCGGACCACATCGCATCTTGATAAGTCCCAAAGCTAGGAAGACGATGCACGACAAAATCTTCGAGTAATTGGAGTGCGTCATGACGAGTCACCGGTAGATCAAAACTCTCAACCTTACCTGGATGATCTCGAAAACGAGTTTCGATGAGTTGAATCACGCCCTGCGTTAAAGCATCTGGCTGAAAAGATAACGCTGCAGGTATCGACCCCGGTCCAGCTTTTCCAAACTTTCCACGATTATCTTTATCAAAGTTCCACGCCTCACCGACAGGGTTCTTCTCGTCTTTCATCAGGATTTGATTTTCTTTGCGCATCACCCGATAAAACTGCTCAAGCACAAAAGATCGTCTCCCCGCAGCCCACTCGGCAAATCGCTCAATGGTGCAATAGAACGTTTTGTCTTCGCGTTCATCTAGCGTCACACCCGCATTCAGTACCACCTGGTGAAGTGATTCGCGAACTCGATAGTCACCAGGATGTACCATCACCACCGACTTGAAAGTGTGTTTCTTTAGGGTCTGCGAGAGTAGTTCAGCTAGCGATGTTCCTTGATCATTGGCCGGATCATTCGACAACTCGTGATAGAACACGGCTTTGCCATCTGCTCTCATCTCATCTCGAAAATGTCGCATCGGAGAGAAAAAAGCGACCAAACGAAACTTGTGATTCCAAACGTGTGTCGCTTCCTCAGCCGCTTCTGCCATCCACACCTGATCTAAGTTGTTATCGAAACCATCAAAGGCGGCGGAATCGTGGTTTAGTTGGTCACCCAAAACCACGACCAAATTGCGAACCTGCTTTTTGCTGCCCATCTACTTTAGATCCGATCGAAAAGCGTATGATATTGTGGATTGGAAGTAGTTTAGGAGATCATCAAGTTGGCAAGATTATTTTTCACCCTTCGCTTCAGTCTTTCCCTACTGTTCGCCTACTGCCTACTTGTTGGCGTTCAGCAGCACAGTCAGGCTCAGACGTACAAACAGTTACCACCCGCGGGAATTGAGATTAAGAGTGCCGCTCGCCAGCAACTTGCCAGCCGAGTCAAAGATCTTTCCGTTCGGGGAGATCTGTTAGCGAAAAGTGTTGGAGAGGCTCAGCAATGGCTACCGGATGTTCAAGTGTTGATACGCGCCGTCGATCTCGCACTTCGCTTGGATGGTTTCTACCGCGAACGACAAGTCGCGGACGCTAATTCACTCTTAGATGAAGCGGAAAGACGACTTGAAGCGGTTGCCAAGGGCTTTCGAGGGATCGAACTACTCGGATTTGACCCCAATAAGATTGATTCTCCTCAGACGTTGATCGGCGGATACCGTTCAAGAATCGATGACTCCGTCCAACCATACGGAATTGTGCTGCCAACGGGTTTTACAATCAACGCCCCCACGTCCTCTCGAATGGATGTCTGGTTGCATGGCCGAGGCGATACGCAAACCGAAATTGCATTTCTAACAGAACGAAGAACCAAAGTCGGCCAATATGCCCCGAAAGATACTATTGTCCTTCATCCCTTTGGCCGTCACTGCAATGCCTTTAAATTTGCGGGGGAAACCGATGTATACGAGGTCATGCAACACGTCTCGCAGATTGTTGATATCGATTCAAGGAAAATAGCGATTCGTGGATTCTCGATGGGCGGCGCTGGATGCTGGCACCTAGCGGTGCATGATCCGGGTCGTTGGTTTGCCGCAAATCCCGGTGCTGGGTTTGTTGACACACTGGTGTACCAAGGCTGGGTCGATTCGACACCGTTTCCCATGACGTCCACTCGAGAAAAACTATTGAATTGGTATGACGTGTTGCCTTGGGTCGGCAACTTGCGCCATCGCTCAACGATCGCGTACAGCGGCGAAATTGACAAACAGCGTCAAGCCGCGGATCGAGTGATCCAGCAAGCGGGCAAAATGGATATCCAACTTG
This sequence comes from Rubripirellula sp., assembly GCA_016779185.1. Classification (GTDB taxonomy): domain Bacteria; phylum Planctomycetota; class Planctomycetia; order Pirellulales; family Pirellulaceae; genus Rubripirellula. The sequence goes on along the minus strand of JADHOA010000060.1, from coordinate 9,938 downwards.
ATTACGTCGTTGGTGAAAAAATGGGACACAAAATCGATGCTGCAAGCGCGCAAACGATTGACAGAATGCTTGAGGAACACGCCTCTGATACCAACAACACTCGCAGATCTCACATTGATTTCACAACCTATACCCTTCGCTATTCAAAGGCTGATTGGTTCGAAATCACTGGACTCGAAGAACACTGGAGGCCCGGTCGAGTTCAAGCGAAAGTGAGTGACGAAGATCAAATCACGATTACAACATCGGGTATCACTCGTTTAAAAATCGATCTCAAAAAAGTCCCTCGCGAAGGAACGAATACGGAATTCACCGTCACAATCGACGGAGAGCCGATTGAGTTTCAAATGAACACGAACCTCGGAAATATGATGGTGGAATTTCATCGAGCAGATCGATGGAAGCAAGTCGATCCCTCCAACTCCCCACTTCGAAAACAACCAGGTTTACAGGGACCGATTGATGATGCCTTTTGCGATCGATTTCTCTTTGTCATGCCGAGTCAACCAGCAGCAAATGAAGTGATACAGAAGTGGATTGAAAAGGAAATTGAGTATGCGAAGCATCGATGGCAAACACTGATGCGGGGCGAGGTTCGCGTCGTCATGGACAAGGATCTTACGGAATCAATGATCGAAAACAACCACTTGATTTGCTTTGGTGACTTTTCGAGCAATCTCTATTTAAAAACAATCCAGTCGAGCTTACCGTTCCAGTGGAACGAGGTCGATTTGAGCGTTCAATCTGACACATTCGATAGCCAAAATCATGTGCTTGTGATGTGTTATCCAAACCCAAAAAATCAGCAAAAATACTTGGTCATTAATAGCGGGATGACCTTCAGAGAATTCTCGAACGTCAGTAACTCTCGCCAAATAGCGATGCTACCCGACTGGGCGATTCTTCGGACGGATCAACAGGACGATGGTATTTTCGCTGGCAAAGTCGTTCGTGACGGGTTCTTTGATGAAACTTGGCAACCCGCTCGATAAGACGGGAAAACCGGGACGAGCCGGAAGCGAGAAAAACCGAGAACCAATCCCGAGAAGCATCCACCGTATCGCGAATTTGTCCATGAAGCTTCCGCGATAATCAAAAGTATTGTCGACTTCGAGCTAGCGACGCGCCATTCGACGTGCGATTGCTGTTCGAGGCAGCGGCATGATCTTAACAGCGCCGCCCGCATTGAACAGTAAATCATCTCGACTTGGCTTTGTGTCAGTATTCTCATACTGAACAAGGTAGGCACCTATCTGCAAACCGCCTTCCTCGTAGACCGGTGGCCAAAACTCCTCTCCTCGTATCGCTAAGGTCTTTGCGAGGAGACGAGTGGCTCGCCCAGAGAATCCACTGAGAACCATATCAAGTCGACCTAAAGCCTCTCGGAAGAGATAGAACACAAGTGCTGTATCTTGGTTCTTACCGCCAGCGTACGCCCAGGTACCGTCATCTTTTTCATAGTAGAAACCAGGCTCGGGGGCATCTTCGTTTTTGCTCAGTCTTGTGCCAGCAGAAGCACCATCGGGCTTGGGATCGCTGTCACGATATCGCAAAAAGAACGGGCAGGATCGAGCCGACACATCATCCACATCATCTTCCGTTACAAACGGAGTGCAGCCGAATGCGTCGGCGAATAAAAGCTCCACCACTGGATTACTCTTGACGCTTCCGATGCAGACCATGCCGCGATCACCCTGAGCATCGACAAATCCCTCAAAGACCTCACTAGCTCGCGCCCGTGCATCCTCCAATGAAACTTCACCTGGACTCCACACCAACGACTGCTGAATTCGATCGGGCATTGGAGCATGCAGAGGCTTGCCATCCTCTTCATCACTCGCACCTTGATGCTTTGCGACCCCACCCAAAGTCGACACACCATTGAGCAGTTCACCGAATAGAACTGCGTCGCTCGCAACAACGGTTGCGTTATCCGCTGATTGACTCGCTGGCGCTTGTCGAACCCCGAGAACGATTTCGATTTCACCACGTCGCGCCAATAATTCCCAAAAATTCTCAGCGTTCACGGCGAACAGCGCGCCCGGTAGTTGGTCGGCCGTTGCGTACCCATGATCGATCAGGTAGTCGCAGATTCGCGATAATGCATCGATCGGGATATATTTCGCTTCGTTTTTCAATAACGATGCCACTTGATGCCTATCAAGTCCCGTGTGCTCGACAATTGATTTGATCGTGCCAGGTCGTTTTCGACGATCTGGAGTATGCCCAAGCAACTCCGCCAAACGAAATGCATATCTCATGATATTTTCAATAAAAGAACTTTTTCTAAGGTGAACTTTCAGTTTAGCAGACTAATCCGCACGCCGAATACTGGACAGTGTAGGTGGGTGAAAAATCAAGTTGGTTTCCCGATATTGCGATGACTGCATTATCCAAATGCTAAACCAATATGCCGTGAAATTGAGGGATTTTTTCCCGCTTAGCTGAATCGAAGTTTTCGACCTCCGGAAGACAAAAAAATCCTCGACGCGAGTCAATTCAGTGGCCATGAAACTCAAATCACATCAGGCAGTGCAATGTGGGGAAAGAGACAATCGCGCAGATTGATTTCTTTGTTTCTCCTGCAAAATTTTTCCTTATAAAAATCAGGCTCTTCAGCCCAAGCTCCCCCATCCAAGAGCCAGTCACAATCTCCTACCGGCATCACTGCAGGACACGGAGCACGTTGCAATCATTCTTACGAGAACTTTGCTTCAATTCAGAAATAACGGTTGCTAGCCACCCAGTCAAAAAGTCTGCATTAGCGGCCAAAGGATTTCCGGTGATGAGGAGCACTTTTTGGGTCGTGGGTGGTCGATGAGTGCCGATAACCCAGAAGTCTCAATACGGCCATCCAAGGTATATCTGGAGGTTAGTGATTGCAGCATATTCCACAACCGCTGTGAAACTCACCAAAGACGACAACCCGATGCCCTGATTTAGAACTATACTGAGAGATCTCACTTAAACACCGATCGCGAACACTCCCATGTCGATTGTTTCACCACACGACCGAATGAGCGAGTTAAATTCGGGACAACTACAGAGTGAGCGAGGTGGTCAGCGTCGTCACCAATTTGACGATTTCATTGACGCAAGAATCGATGAATCTTGCCGAGCCCTCTGGAGAGCCGAGTTAATCCGCCGTCTTTTGGCTTTATTACTAGGCTTCAATGCATTGGCACTCTGCTGGCTAGTGCTTGATCAGTGGATCTACTCGCCAGGCCCCATTTTCAGATCAATCGCGTTTCTTGCCACCACTGCACTCGCGGCAACCTATGTGTGGCAACGCCTGCTACCGGTCCTTCGAAGCTCCGTCGATCCGGCCTATGCGGCGAAAGCATTGGAACAAGACTTACCGAACTCTCGTCAATCAATTCTTAGCTACTTAACACTTCGCGAACAATCAACCAACGATCATTTACAAAGCAATGTGCTTCGAAGCCTCGGAGCAGAGTCAGGAAAACAACTTCGGCAACATGATTCACTTCCTTCCGAAGCACTAGGAACCGTGAATTGGTGGATCGCCGCCATTGCCAGCCTTGCGATCCTAGTAACGTACGTACTGGCATCACCCAAGAGTAGCGTGCAAGCGATGCTTCGACTCGGTGCGCCGTTAGCTGATATTGCCGCGCCTCAGAGAGTGCAAATTGAACAGATCCTACCCGGCAACGCTGAGGTAACTGCCGGACAAGAAGTTGATATTTCCGCTCATATTCTTGGCGCGTATGCGGACGAGCTTATCACCTGCCAATGGAACTCAGCCGAAGGTCAGCAGGCACTCAATCTCTCTTATGACTCCGCAGTGGATCGATATGTTGGCACTCTACGGATTCCCTACACAGCGATTGGATCGATCGATTATCAAATCACGGCGGGTGACGCTAAGGCTGGCCCCTTCAAACTATCCGTTCGAGATATCCCGGTCGTGGCGATTGATCGAGTTGAATACGAAACACCGGCTTACACCAAGTTGGGCAGTTTCTCTAACTCCGTCGGTGTGATTCGCGCTATTGAAGGCACCAACGTGGTCGTTCATGCCAAGGTCAACCGTTCGATTCAACGAGCAAAAATTGAATTCAATCCTGATCTTGTCGGCGATCGAATTCAAGCCACTGCCGGCGTGCAAGAAATGGAGATCGATTCATCTGGAACTCAGCTTGTCACGAAGTTCAAACTTCGATCATTTTCCGAAGGGACCGGACTTCAAACCAAGAGTGCTTACCGAATCTTAGTCTGGGACGACATCAACCAGCAGAACATCGATCCAATTGTCTACCCAATTGAGATCATCAATGATCTACCACCGGAAATTAATATCACGATTCCGAGTCAGTCACCGAAGGACCTTCCGATCAATGCACAACAACTTGTTGAATTGCACGCTTCGGATCCCGACTTTGGACTCAGCAAGATTGAGCTTGAGATTCGCTATGGGAACAATCGCAAACTGGTGCCCGTTCTGTGGGAAAGCATCGATGGCAAATTGGGTCGCCAAGTCGTTAGCATTCCCATTCGCCCTGAAGAATTAAAACTTCGGATCGGAGATACCGTTGAACTGATCGGGATTGCATCCGATAACCGATCTGGGGGCGAGGGAGATCCGTTACAGGCAAACGTCGTTCGAACCGATTCTGCGGTGTTGAAAATCACTTCGCCGAGCACACTTCCATCCGCAGATGATCCGACCGCAGACGGAGTCTCTACTCCAGACCCAAAACAAGCAACGGATTCAACAACTGCATCACAGGAAGATCAGAGCTCGGATGGTGCTGGCTCCGGCGGATCGGGTGGCGCCGAAACGACGTCAACACAGCAGGGAGAGAATCAAGGGGATACCGGATCTTCCAGCTCTAGCATGCCCAATGAGAGTGAGAACTCATCAAATGATTCCTCGGGAAGCGGGTCAGCAGAATCAAATAACAATCAGTCTGGCAACAAAACATCTGACACTGATGGCAACAGCAGGGCAAATCCATCAAACGGCCCTGAGCAAGAAAACGCGGGAAACGCGTCTCCGCCAGACGGCGAGATGAGCGACAGTGAGTCAAATGGCGATCAAGAAGCGGGTAATTCGGCAACCGATCAGCCAACTGGTAATTCACAAAGTGACTCAGGCGCAGAGTCATCTGACGTTAAAAGCAACCATACCAATCAACCGAACTCCAATGGACCAAGTCAGGACCATTCGAATTCAGGTGATTCGAATTCAGGTGATTCGAATTCCGATGCTAATTCCTCAGAGGACATCGAACCAGACGATCATCGTGATGCTCAATCAGGTTCAAATGCCGAGGATCACTCAACGGATTCGAATCAAGCCCGTTCCCAAGAAAACGGAAACGAAGCGGGTGGCAATTCAGTTGATAATCAGATGGATCAAAGTGGCTCTAATACAAACTCTGCAGACAATCCAAACACCAAACAACCAACACCTGGGCAGCGAAAGAAACCAGGTCACGATGGAGAAGCGTTTGAACGGATTCGGGAATTCATGGATCGACAGCAGGAATCGGCGAATCAATCACAAACGGGTGGTTCATCATCTGAGAATGACCTAAAGAGTCAAAACCAAAGTTCTTCGTCAGGAGAAAGCGGATCACAGGATCAAAATGACAATCCAGAAAACCGCAACTCAACACAAGACACAGAATCATCACCGGAATCTCAAGACGATAAGCAAGACGACTCCGGGTCGAAAGGCCAAGGAGAATCAGAAAACACCTCGAAGCCCGCCGCCGACCCTCAGGGAAGCGGAGAGAGTCCGCCGCAGGGTTCTCCAGAAACCAACGCTGCGGACAACCAAGAAACATCCGACGATCCAGGCAAAGGCGAGTCAGATTCCAGCTCGAACCCATTGGGGAACGGAAAAGTGTCGGAGGCCGCCGCATCACAAGATGGTGCTGCGAATGCCGAATCGGCAGGGAATCCAACGAACCAGAGCGAAGCCTCCGGCGAAAACGCACAAGATCCGCAAGACCAAGACTCCCAACCCAGTGAAGAAACTGGGGTTGAGAATAACCAAACGGCCAACACCAATAGCGGCAATGATCCCAGCGCTGACCTCACTGCGAAACCGGAAAGTGAAACTTCCTCAGAGCAATCCGACGCATCCCCCAGTAATGGTGATGAGATTTTCGGCGACGGATCACTGGAAAATCTTCAACCACCCGATGAAGTGAACGTTGATTATGCAAAGCGAGCGACCGACCTAGTTCTTGACTACCTAGAACAAAATCGTGATCAACCCAATCAAGATCTTTTAGATCAACTACAGTGGAGCGAAGAAGAGCTACGCTCTTTTGTCGACCGATGGAATCGTATCAGAGAATTGCCCAAAACTGATGGAGAAAGCGGAAACGAGGAACTCATAGAGACACTGCGAAGCCTGGGTTTAAAAGATCCTTCTGCGACTTCTTCAAAAACAAAAGAAACCACGGATTCACTGCGCTCGATCAAAGACTCCGGCTATTCGCCACCGGTACCTGCGGCCTACCGTGATGCATTCAATGCATTTCGTCGAGCAATGAATCGCAGTAGTCAATGATTCGCAGTCAATCATTCTTTGCAGACACCCTAGCGCCGATGCATCGGTGCGGTTTCTCAAACATGTTGAGATCAGGTATCTTACGAAGGAACTCAAAACCTCCGAGGATCCTATGAGCCAACCATCGACGAAAACTCTTTTCAGAAACGCATCCGTTGTCCTTCCAAACGAGATTCGGGAATGCTCGCTGCTGGTTGAGAACGGCAAGATTATTGAAATTGATGCGAATCCTCTTTCATCAGCAGATTGCGTGGTTGAGTGTGACGAAAAGCACCTGCTACCGGGAGTGATCGATGACCAAGTTCATTTTCGTGAACCCGGTCTCACGCACAAAGAAGAACTCTACACCGCCTCGCGTGCCTGCGCTGCGGGCGGAACTACCGCGTTCCTCGAGATGCCGAACACAAAACCGCCCGCGGTCACCGCTGATGGAGTTAAGGCGAAGGACGCGATAGCAGCTCAGAAATCTCACGTGCACTACGGTTTCTACATAGGTGCAACTCCCGACAACGTCGATGAACTAAACCAAGCGGGTAATGTCCCCGGAATCAAAATTTTCATCGGTAGTAGCACGGGCAACTTATTGGTCGACGAACAAGAAGCCTTGGAAAGGATTTTCGCAGAAACCACATTGCCAATCTGTGCTCATTGTGAAGACGAAACCACGGTCCGAGAAAATGCAGCACGATTAAGTGGTACGAGCGACCTTCGTGATCATTCACGTATCCGAGACGAAAAAGCTGCAGTGATTGCAACGACAAGAGCAATTGATTTGGCGAATCGGCATCAACATCGATTCCACGTCTTGCATGTTTCAACGGCAGCCGAATTACCGATCATTGCAAACCAATCGCCTTACATCACAGCAGAGGTTTGCCCCCATCATCTCTTTTTTAATGTTGATGACTACGATCGCCTAGGCAGCCGGATTCAAATGAATCCGTCGATCAAATCGAAAGCGGATAATCGGGCCCTTTGGAATGCTCTTCTTGATAACACGATTCAAGCAATTGCCACCGATCATGCTCCGCATACGCTCGAAGAAAAATCACAGCCCTACCCACAGAGCCCCTCAGGACTACCGGCAGTAGAAAATAGCCTCGCGTTATTTTTGAATCAGGTATCACTCGGTCTTTGCACCCTCAATCAAGTGGCGAGCTGGATGTCGGATGCTCCGGCAAGAATTTGGGGGATTGTGGGGAAAGGCCGAATTGAAATTGGCTATGACGCAGACCTCGTACTGGTCAATCTGGAAGAAAAACGCACCATTCTCGATGAAAATCAACACACCAAATCTCGCTGGTCACCTTGGCATGGTGAAACCCTTACCGGGTGGCCGATTGCGACCTTTTTGAAGGGTCAGCAAGTTTGGAGCCAATCGACTGGGTTCAGCCAAGATCGATTTGGTGAAAAACTCCTGTTTGATCATTCACGTGGTGGCTATTGGGCCACACCGAATGGGATCGGAATTGAGTAAGATATCGTTGCGGTAACGGGATCTAACCAATCAAGACACCGAAACAGCAAAGACTACCTCAATGCGTCATTCTCACCAGTGAGTGTTTAATCATGATGGGTGATGCAACTTGAGATCGCGTCAGACGATTGCCACACCGTGCATCGTCTTTACCCCCCCCCCCACAACCCCTCGGAGAAATCCATCCATGAGAATCTTTACCGGACTATCACTTGCCCTCTGCCTTGCCACCTCGACGCTTCTGGCTGAAAAACCAGCGGAATCAGATGTCACGGTGCTGTACGACGGTGGGGATCTAAGTGCATGGGAGGGTCGTTCTGATCTCTGGTCTGCTGAAAATGGAGAAATCGTTGGACGAACGACGGCCGAAAAACCAATCAAAGGCAATACGTTCCTGATCTGGAAAGGCGGTACTCCTGATAACTTTGAGCTCACTGCGCAATTCAAAATAGAATCGGGAAACTCCGGGATTCAGTACCGAAGCCGAGTGGTAAACGAAAAGGATTTCGTCGTAAGCGGCTATCAGGCAGATATTGATTTTGGAAATAACTACGCAGGGATTCTTTACGAAGAAAAAGGACGTGGCATCCTCGCTCGACGTGGACAGAAAGTCACAATCGGTGCAGATGGAGCTAAGGAAGCAAGTCAATTCGGGGATGAAGCTGGACTCGCATCTGCTATCCACCCAGGAGAATGGAACGATTTCCGCGTTGTCGCCGACGGAATTCACCTGCAGCACTTCATTAATGGCACGATGACTGCCGAAGTGATTGATCATCAAGAAGACAAAGCAGCGAAAGACGGAGTGATCGCTTTGCAAATCCACCAAGGGCCACCCATGACGGTTCGATTCAAAAACATCAAAATCCGCGAGATCAAATAACCGACGAAAGTGATTGATTTTGATTGTCCATGGCACGAGGGTGTTGCGAATCGCAATGCCCTCTTTTTTTGTCCACGGAACTGCCACCTCCAGCAAACCGAACGCCTTGGGAACCTCGCGACCTTGAGCGTGGCTCGACGAGATCACCATTAACTACTGGATGTCACATCTGGCAACTCGAGAATTGCGTGACCACGGTAATGCGGATCAAGATTTGATCGGAGCAGATGTTTGGTGGGCAGGCTCAACTCACCAACGCTAGATTCACCGCTGCCCGATCCGCTACTAGCCACCCCTAGCCTTTTTGGTCAAAGGCCCTCCCGTTGTGCGGCTGCACCGTATTGATGGTGCGGCTGCACCGTATTGATGGTGCGGCTGCACCGTATTGATGGTGCGGCTGCACCGTATTGATGGTGCGGCTGCACCGTATTGATGGAAATCCAGTTGCAACCCCCACGCATCGATCAAAGCTTTCTCTCCCTTGGGCGAATCCTCTGATCAAATTTTTCCCGCAAGAGGCGAAAAGAGCCGGTAAATCTTTCAAACTAGGGCAAGGGATTCCCTTGTCGCTACCATGCATTCGGCTGGGTTGTGTGCCGGTCATCTCCGCGTAGCGGCTGCGGAGCTCCCCCTCCTCGGAACTGGCAAAGTCAATGTGGCCACCCCAAGATCAAACGCAAACGCTGCTTGATGCAGCTCGCAATGGGGACGACCAGGCAGTCAATCGACTTCTTGAGGAGCATCGAGGGCCCGTGCGTAGGCTGGTGGAGATGCGTCTGGACCGGAAAGTTCAGCAAAGAATCGACGTGAGCGACGTGGTTCAGGATGTTCTGGTCGAAGCCAGCGGGCGACTCAATAAATACTTGAATGATCCCGTGATGGCCTTTCATTTATGGATGCGTCAAATTGCGTGGGACCGCATCATTGATACCTACCGCAGACATCGTGTCAGCGCAAAACGCAACATGGATCGTGAGCGTCCCATGAGTGCCTTGGCTGGTCCAGATCCTTCTACCGTCGAGTTCAGCGCA
>JADHOA010000059.1 GCA_016779185.1 Rubripirellula sp. | reverse complement strand
CTGACAAAATCAGTGAAGCGATCGATCCAAAACCAACGCATGAATGAGAGTTCTACCAATAAGTGAAATCGAAGTAGTGGGAGCAGTATGAGTATGCCGCTCGTCAAGCGAAAATTAGGCGGTTTTGCTGCCGACGTAACCAACCAAGTCACCGACGGTGAGTAGGTTGCCAAAATCCTGAACTCGCGGATTCTGTTCGAATGCGTCCAAGTTAGCCCATGGCATACGGCTTTTCAGTTCTGCGATTCCTTGACTTGTAACAATGCCGTCTTTGACAAGATTGCTGTCAGTGAGGATGTCTTCAGGAGACAGTTCTTCACGAGGAATTTGAATACCGAACGCTTTTTCCAGCTTGAAAACGATATCCAAAAAATCGATGGATTCAGCCCCTAAATCGCCTACTAGCGTAGCCTCCTCTGTCACTTCGTCGTCATCGACACCGAGTGCCTCAACGAGTGCTTCTTGTACTTTGTCAAAAATCTCATCTTGGGAAAGTGCCATTTTAAATACCTTTGGAGAGTTTGTTTTTACAGGGGAAGGATTCTGGATAAAGGTTGATCGGTGAGGAACGCTAGTCAATAGATTTTGGGATGCCACTTGGATCGCCATAACGATCAAAGAACAATTTCTTTGTAAGCGATCGAACGCGTTCGTCGGTACCAAGCCATTCTGGGTCGTCGCTTTGGCTTCGTTCCATCGTCAATCGTGCGCTGACTGTTACCCGGCCTTTCTTGGAGGCGGTGGCTTTCAGAGTCGCTAAGTGACCGTCGTCTTTGATAATTTGTGCTGAAATCTCCAACGTTTCACCAGGGCTAAGGAAGTCGCCAAACTTGACCCCCTTCGCTTCGCGTAGAAATACCAGTGGGAATTTAAAGCTGTCTCCTAGATGTAAAAGCCACGCGGAAGCCTGTTGTAAGGCTTCGAGCATCATGACTCCCGGCATTACGGGGAACAGTGGAAAGTGATCTTTTAGGTATTCTTCCTCGGCTCGCAAGGTCCGTTCGGCAGTTAATTGATGCCCAAGGTCCAAGGAGGTAATACGATCGAGTTGACAGTACTTCATTCGTCGGTGTTTTTCGGATAGCCAAAAGTGCCCGTAAACGGGCCAGATTCAAACCCAATACAATAGAGTTCGGGCATATTTGTCTCAAGTTGGGTTTCGGATGTTCGACGCGGTTTCGCCAGTTTCCCTAGCTTTTTTGCGTTCAGGCGTGGGTTCTCGGCTTGAACAATCCGCAAAAGACTACTTTGACTGTAATGAAAAAGGGGAGAATCGGCAATTCCAGCCTATTTTTCTATCGGATGTTCGGGCGAGTTTCGTTTGGAAACAGATGGAGAGATTTGGTTGGAAGGATCTGCTTTTTCATGGTTTTTGGCATAAACGATCACCAAAACGCCAGCCACCAGAAGCGTGGTACCGAGTATCCGAATCGGTGACGCGGGGGATCGTGGATTACCCAGCATTCCATAATGGTCCAAAAATAGAGCGGCAACCGTCTGACCAGTCATAACCGCCGCAAACCACGGAAGTGAGCCTACCCGAGGAACGAATATCAACGAACTCGTCACTAAAATCACGCCAATGAACCCCCCTGTCCAAGACCACCATGGCAAGCTGCTAAGAGGGTGGGTGAAGCTCGGCGGGAAATTTCCATTGACCATACACAGAGCTAGCAATGCCGCTGTTCCGGTACTGAATGAGATCAAAGCCGCCTGCAATGGGTGGCCAACATGACGTCCTAGGTAGCCATTGACGCTCGGCTGTGTTCCGAGAAGCCCTCCTGCCAGAAGGCCAATAGCAATTGCGACGAGCAGCAAGCTAGAGTTGTGCACGAGAATCAGACTAGGTGGAGGAGGGGCGTTTCGAGGGGCCGGCAATTTCCGGTCCTTCATGGCTGATTTGGTTTTGGTCATCTACAAAAATCAGCTTTGGTGCATGCTTCTGTGCTTGATCCGAAGGCACCAAGGTGAAAGCAGCTAGGATGATCTTATCGCCCGGTCGCACTAGATGAGCCGCCGCACCATTTGCACAGATATCATTCGATCCAGCTGATCCTGAGATCGCATACGTCTCGAGTCGTGTGCCTCGCGTCGTATTCCAGATATGAACTGCTTCGTAGGGCAGAATACCTGCTGCTGCTAGCAACTCAGGTGGAATCGTCACACTTCCTTCATAGTCAACATCGGCAGCCGTCACCGTAGCTCGATGGATTTTCGCAGCAAGAAGTTTTCGAAGAGGAGTATTCATAATGGCGCCGGGCCATCGCTTTACGGCGATAGCGATCTATCTGATGCCTTTTGCGGATTAAGCGAAGTATATAGACAAGTTACTGCAGGAGAAGTAAGGCGAGGGATTTGCATCATCCTAAGAAGGGCCGCAGGCGTTCTCGGGTAGACGGTGCTGCCATAGCAAGCTTGCCAAAGCCTCGTTCGCAACCAATTGCAATCGCCGCTTCTTGGTGATCTTCGTAGTTGGTGATAAGCATTACAGGTGTTTCACAAAGATCTGGATCGGCTTTGATCGCTTCTGCGATTTTGATTCCGTCACTGTAGTCCGCATCTAGTTTTCGATTAATCGTTACTAGATCCACCTTGTTTGTTTTTAAAATCTGTAACGTATCTTCCATGCCGTGACACTGAATAATGTTGGCATTGAAGGCTTGTGATACAAGTCGCTTCATGCTTTGAAAGTCGGGTGGGCAGTTGCCGCAGTCAAGTAGTGTCTTCGACATAACGAACAGTTGCCTTTTATCTGCTTTCTAAGACAGCCGCGTCGAAATGGCGGCTACTCGGTTGCCGGATTCCAAAGTTTGTTAGCTGCAAGGAACGCCATGAGCTCAACTTGCTGCTTGATTGATCTACTCTTTCGGTTCACTAATTGAGAAGAGCTTGTCCTTTGTGCTGATGTACAAAGTGTCATTCGCGGCAACTGGTGTGCTGTAGACACTACTGCCCATGTTGATTTCATCGACAGGCTCATTGTTTTCAATGCCGAACTCAAAAATGGCAACATCACCATCTTCATCGCCAATGTAAACATGTCCATTAGCGATTAGTGGGCTTCCCCAGCTTTGTGCAAGCATGTCGTAGGTAAAATGAACGACAGCTTTGCCATCTTCAGAGCCTCTTGCATCGAGGCAGTGCACTAAACCTGAGAAGTCAGCGACGTAAAGGATGTCATCCTTAATCGCACAAGTCCCAATCGAACGATGCATTTCTTCTTCGAAATCAATTTCGCCGTCGCCATTTCCGTCATTCATGCTGTAGTGCCAAACAACGCCTGAATTGGGATTATCAACTTCAACTTCGCCATTTTCTGGTTCGACAGCTTGAATTCGACGATGGGCAATTGGAACCCTTTCGCCGTTTTCATCAATTTTCATCGCAAGTGTAGGTGAAATATCGCCGCGTTTCTTGGGGTCGATACACCAAAGATGACCTTCACCTTCACCATGTTCTGGATCTTGTCCAACAGCGATGTAGACATACCCGTTGTAGGCGACCGGAGTAGCGATCAAGTTATTCCGAGTTCCTTCTCCCCCTAGGATCCACTTGCTAGTTTTTGGGTTACAGTCAAATTTCCAAAGGAGTTCGGGCTTTCCGTCGGTTCCGACGTCCGCTCGGAAACTGTAAAGAATTCCGTCACCACCGGCGAACAGCACTTGTGGCACGCCATCGAAGATTCCCACTGACGGACTCGACCATTGGCCGTGAAGGATATTCTTACCTGGTGAACTGTCGGTCCAAAGCACCTCACCCGTATTTTTGTTCATGCAGATGAAGCTGGGTGCTGTCGGGGCAGGGAGGTTGAGGTGAGATTCATCTAGTCCGTTGCTGGTGTTCACAAACAACAGATCTCCATAGCTCGTTACACTACACGAGCACATATTGTGTTGACTGATTCCCATTTGAGGTCCCATCATGTCATAGACCCATATGACGTCAGCATCGTTCTTGTCATGGATGCCTAGATTTTTAAAGAAAGAAATCCGAGGGCCAATTTGTCTAGCGGTTAGGGATCGTTCCACGCCATTAAAGGTGCCATTGACTTTCCACGCTTTTCCCTCAGTGATGGTTTCAATCGAGACATCACCTTCGATTGCTTCACCGGCCGAGGCTAATAGTGATCTCGCCGCCTCGGATAGCGTTCCCGCAGACAATTCTGCGACGGTGGTCGCGTGTGCTTCCGCAGTTGGTCCAACATTCATAAAGTCTGCAACGTAGGCTACCTCATCGGTTACTGGGCCATCGTCTTCACCATCATAGAATCCCTCGGTATCAACGCAGCGAACTTCACCTCGATTGGTTACAAACCAAAGTCGGTTGCCTTCAACCAATGGTGCACAACAAACGCCCTGCAGTGGCCAGTCATGAACTCGACCGGTAATCAGCTTTTCACTACTGTGTTGCCAAAGAAAATCACCTGTGGCTTCATCGAATGCAAGGAGGCAGCCCAGATCCACTTCTGAAGGATATCTTTTTAGATGTCCCGCTCCATTGTTGGTTCCAACGTAAACAGTCCCGCCAGCGACGACAGGGTTGCCATAGGTCTGGCTCCCCAAATTACCGTACCAGTTGATGTTGACTGCCTTCGAATTGTCCCACTCTCCGGTTCTTCGATCAAACTTTCCAATATTCCACTCCGTTGGAGCGTTTTTCACACCCGGAACATTGTTCTTTTCTCTTGTACCACCCCACTGTGGCCAGTCTCCGCCAGCGGATAGCACATCGGAAGGCGTCGATACTTCTGCTTGCTCGGTAGCCGCAATACTTTCTGCTGTTGCGTCGCCTGATTCAGTTGGTGTTTCCACGGAATCACTTGATCCGGTGGTGATATTGCTGTCCACAGGGTCGATGGTATCTGTCACGTTACTAGATTCGGCTACTTCTGGTTGGTATTCGCCGGTCGAAAGATCCACGTTTTCTGGGGCGGGTGGTTTGCAGCCGCTAGCGGCTGCAACCGCGAGACAGCCTGCAAGAGTTGCACCAAACAATAGGGTCCAAGCGGAGGTTTCTTTGTTGAACATGTTTCAGGTAGGTGATAGCGACAGGTGGGTTGATTAAGGTTAAAGAGACGAACTGAAAGATCCGTCCATGGCATCAAGCAGTCGAAGTCTAGGGGAGATCTTCGTTCGCCACGACTTCAATGTTATCTAGGTACAGTTCGGCAACCTTTGCGTTTCCGTAAAGGCCAGGGCTGGCGTTGAGATTCGGTGTTTCATCCGTAGCCGTGATGGTCCATTCCTCTGGCTCTGGCTCATCTTTGGGCCAGACTTTTCCTCGCAGGATAGCAACGGCAGCTGGTGGTTCACTTTGAATATCAACACGAAATTTTACTCGATACCAGATGTTTTCTTTCCAAGTAAAGTCGATGGTCGAAGCTTCATTACTAAGCGAAAGTCGATTTTGAGCTGACCACGTTCGAATCTGCAGTTGCTGACTCTCTCCCATTAGATCCAAAACATAACCGTGATTGGTCAATCCAATGTCCGGTAATTGCTCACTCATGCGAGCACCACGAACGTCGGCACTGATAGTGTAGTTGCTAAGATCGCTGGGCCCCATCCATGCCCGACTTCTTGCACCTTTGGGGATGGTTGTGATTTTCACCAATGCAGGAGATCCGTCAATTTCACGAATGACGTGACGATACCTTGCGCCCACCCAAGAAAGTGGAGGATCATTGAGATTATCAAACGTGAACTTCCATGGTAGTTCTGGGACGATACGGACTCGTGTTGATCCGCTGATTTCACCCACCTTCACGGTGATGGTTGAGCCTGTATGCTCGACATCAGTTGGTGCTGAGTAGACATTCCCCGCGACCGATCCTGCACCTTGAACCTCAAAAGTCATTGGATCGGTGATTGAGACTTCTTGGCCAATTGCATTGAAGGCTCGAACTTGCAGCTCCAGTATTTGTCCTGGCTTTAGCATGGCTTCGGCGGGATAAACTTGAAGCTGAGCAATTTCGGGATTGTCTCCGATGGGAGATTCCTGCCCGATATGGTCAGCAAGTGTCTCTGGCGTTTGTTGGGACGCTTCAGTCGAGACGCAATAAAGAGCAGTGGTGCTGGGGAAGTAAAGCCTCGCGTCCGCAACAATTGGCGAACCAGCGAAATCTCCCTCGCGAATTTTTCCTTTGCTAAGCAATTCAAAGCCGTCTTCAGTTGGACTGACAATGGCCCACCGACCATTCTCGCTCGTAACGTAGATTTTTCCATCTGCGTAAAGAAGTGCTGATCTCTGACGACTTCCTACAAACGCTTTTCTTTCGACAATTGCTTCTCCTGTAGCAGCATCAAATATCCACATCTTGCACCGGTCATCCACAACATACAGTCGATCACCAATCATTACTGGTTCGCTGTAGCCGCAGACAACTTCCATCTGCTTCCATGATTCACTTACCTTGGTTTGACTACCTTGGCCAGTAATTTCCAAAGCAACCACAGCACCCATCAGATTATTAAATGGCGCGACATTTTCCTCGCTGTGGCTAGCGTAGACTCGATTCCCCACGACAAGAGGAGTGGCAAAGATCCCACGCATTGAAAGATCGTAATGCCACAACGCTTTACCAGTTCGTGGTTGAAAGCCCCAGATTGCTCCATCTCCGGCTCCCATGATTAATTGCCGCTGACCGTCGATGGTTACCAGACTCGGCGCGGAATAGGTTGTGTCGTAAGGAAGGTCTCGTGTGCCGCTAAACCAGCGAACTTCACCGGTTTTTTTATCCATGCCAATCAGTCGGTGATTGGGTTTCGCGGCATCACCCCAGTTAATGATGATCCCGCTGATGATTACTAAGTCTTCGTGAATCACAGGAAAGTTGGTTCTGCCACCATAAGTACTCAGCATCCCAAATTGTTCATGCAATGGCCTGCTCCAAACGGTTTCTCCCGTAGAGCCGTCGATGCACGTGAAAATGTCACACGCTCCCAACGCGTAAACGTAGCCAGTGTCGGGGTCACCCACGACACTGCTCCACCCAACTCGCTCTGCAGGAACGTCTGATAGCCAAACGTTGTAGCGGTTTTCCCATAGGGTCTCTCCGGTCGCTGCGTTCAGGCACACTACTTTCTCGCCTTCGCGCGCAGTGCCAGGTTCTGATCTTTGAATCGTGTACAGCTTCCCATTCATCACGATAGGAGTACACGGACCACCAATGTCATCTCTGACCCACAGTAGGTTGCTACCTTCGCCTCCGTCTGAGTCCCAGTTGTCGGGTAGATTCGTCGCTTTGGCAGTACCATCAAATTTCGGGCCTCGCCAATAGGGCCAGTCGGCCGCTTGTAGACCTGAAATCAATCCACTGGTGCTGACGGTTAGTAGGAAGTAGACCTTGAAGATTTGCGTTTTTGAAAAAAGACGCATAGAAGAACTCGGGTGTTGAAAAAAGGGAGATGGGTTAGCAGACGACATCTTTGGCCTGTCGACAATAGCTTACAAGGAGAGTTTACGCGAATGGGGCATCTTCTGAAATCCTCTAGAAATTCTCGTCCGTAGGATCGAACTTTGGATTGCAGATAATTAACACCTGCATCTTGCCAACCGCTCGGTGTTTTACACCCGGAGGAATAAAAACAGCGGTTAGGGGCTTCACAGGATAACATGTCCCGTCAAGTTCGATTTCTGCGTCCGAATCGCAGGATAGAATCACGTACACCTCGGTGAGTTTGTTGTGGTAATGCGACTTGGCATCACTTTGGATATCGGTGAGGTGAACGGTTGCAGGGAAATTGGATTGGTCTTGGAAGGCCCGTCGAGCGGTACCACATGGACACGCTGTCCCTGGGAGTTCAGTGAGGTTAATGATTTCGGGCTGAAAATGATTCATTGGTATCACAAGGTGGGAAGGGGGTGGGGGACCTTTTGATAACTGCTTTCCACACCTGGTTACATCTTTCCACACCTGGTTACATAAGGCGCGGTGTCAATGTCCTGGAGTGAACAGTCGTGAATTGGCGGCACATTGGCCAACTCATTGTACGCCCCGCACTTGATCACCTACGATGCGGATGGTCCACTCGAAAGGGGGGGGTGTGCTTTTGTTGTTTCTTCCTCGGGAATGCAATAATTAGATCACGATGGGACGATGCAGTCGAAAACAAAGGGCTAAGAAAGTTGCCTGATCGTTAAAGCTTTACATCCGGATGAAAATCCCATGGAACAGTGATTTTAAGCCCAATCTGCGTCGATATCGATACAGATCTCAATTAGATGGAACGGGGCTCGTTGTCTCACTCCTCTGGTTGATGACCCCAGCCCTGTGCTGACTGGCAGAGGATGTCAGCAGCCGAATGTCGGATGCACGTGAGAAAACGCGGGTTGGGTTGTTGCGAGGTTGGTGAACGAACGACTGAACGAAGTCGGCACTCTGTAATTTAAACGCAGATTAAAGTGCTTGAGTTGTTTGACAGCGTCCAGAGGTGTGCTCGCCGGCGACTTCGTCCGCCGACTGCACCTCCCGCGATTGAAGCGACCTCACAATTAACTCACAGCGTTGATTATCCGACATGAATTGAACCGCCAAATTGCGAAAGGGAGATGTGGCTCCAATGAAGCGGACTATTTTAACTATGGCCATGGTGATCGGTTGCGGAATCAGCAGCCCCTCTTTTGGCTTTGACCTTTTGGATCGAATGCTTGGAATCAAGTGCGGTTCAAGTTGTGATACAGCGGCTTGCGATGCAACCGCTGAATGTGAAGCAGATCCAGCGTGTGGCTGCGAAGAACCCGCTTGCGGCTGCGAAGCACCTGCAGGTTCAGAAGAGCCAGCTTGCGGATGTGAAGAGCCAGCTTGCGGATGTGAGCCAGCAGCTGAAGGCTGTGAGCCTGGTTGTGACTCCCCTGCGGCTAAAAAGTGCGGTGGACTACTTTCGAAGTTGTTCCCAACGATGAGCGGCTGCGATGACGGCTGCGACGCCGGATCAAAAGAGGATCCAGCTTGCGGTTGTGAGCCAGTTGCTGAAGGTTGCGAGCCAGGCTGTGACTCGGCTGCCGGCCCGAAGTGCGGCGGACTTTTGGCGAAATTGTTCGCTAGCTGCTCCACCAACGCTTGTGATAGCTGCGATGCGGGGGAAGAAGCTGGTGAGCCAGCTTGCGGATGTGAAGAACCAGCTTGCGGATGTGAAGAGCCAGCTTGCGGTTGTGAGCCTGCTGCAGCTGTCACCTCAATGCGTGCTGCACCAATCCCAGCTCCAGTTGTTGATCCGAGTGCTCGTGTTTCTACAAATCGTCGCGTCATTCAAGCCAGTGCAGTCTACGTTCGCTAATCTTAGCGTCGTATACAGTTCTGGAGTTCTTCAGGCGTAACGTACGAAAAAGGCCTTCTGAGATTAACTCAGGAGGCCTTTTTTATTGGAATCAACGTTTTTTGCATTTCTGGTAATCGTAGTAAGCGGCGAATACTAGCGATCGCCATTGACTCAAGATGATCATGATTTTTTAGTACCAATCAGCAAAAAAAATCTGGCTTCGATTTACGTATCGCGAAGGCTTCACTCATGTCTCCTAGGATTTTTTTTTCCGTTGGCGAGCCCAGTGGGGATCAGCATGCAGCTCGTTTAATCGATGAGCTTTTAAAGATTGATTCTGAAATAGAAATTCGTGGGTTTGGTGGGCCAGCAATGCGAGAAGCGGGCTGTCGGCTTGATGTTGAGCTGACTCAGCATGCAGTGATGGGGCTTCTCGAAGTGCTCCCAAAGTTAAGGCAGTTCTTTCGATTCGCAGAGCAAGCTGAGGCTTTATTTCAACACAGCGACATTGACGCGGTTATCTTAGTCGACTTTCCGGGGTTCAATTGGCACATCGCAAAAGCCGCTAAAAAGCACGGCATACCTGTCTTTTACTACTGTCCTCCTCAACTTTGGGCATGGGGGAAATGGCGACTGAAAAAGATGCGTCGAACCGTCGACGAGGTTTTGGCGGTTCTTCCTGTCGAAGAGCAATTCTTCACCAGCAATGGTATTCATACGACCTACGTTGGTCATCCTTTTTTCGATGCAGTCCATCAGTCAGAGTTGCACCTTCCGACGCTTGAGCGTTTTGCACAGGAACGGCTCACTGGGAAAAAACTGGTCGCCGTGCTACCGGGTTCACGTCGGCATGAAGTCGAGCGTAATTGGCCATTGATGTTAGAGGCCATCCGCCGAATTCACCGTTCACAGGCAGATGTAAAATTTTTGGTTGCCGCATACAGAGAGAACCAATGTTTATTTTGCAGGAACGAATTGACGACCGAGGATCAACGACTTCCAATCGATTTTTTCGTCGGTAGAACAAGTGAGATTATTGACGCGAGCGAGTGCGCAATGATGGTTAGCGGAAGCGTTAGCTTAGAGTTGATGGCGAGGAAAACTCCTGCTGTGGTGATTTATCGAATCGATCGATTCTTTTACGAGATTGGTAAACGTTTGGTGAATCTGGATAGCTTTACGCTTCCTAACCTAATGGGGAAAGGAAAGGTTTATCCGGAATTTATTTCCGTTGGCAATCCAGAACCGGCTATAGAAATGCTGGTTTCATCAATTAACAGATTTCTTGGTGATACAGACTACAGCCTTAAGGTTCGTGAGGAACTACAGGATCTAGCTGATCAGTTTGCAACGCCGGGTGCATCGAACCGTGCCGCACACTGTATTCTCTCAAAACTCCGTGCTAGGTCAGGAAAGACAGAACTTTCATCATCCGATCCCTAAACCTATCGGGTAATTTGAAATCCAAATGATGCTCGCCTATTTCGTGACTGAAAAACGTAATCCATCAAATCGATAGCAAGTTTTTTTGGGAAAACCATTTGATGTCGCAAGACGTAACACTTGTTGCGTTTGACGCGAGATGAATAAGCAAAAAATCTGCTTTTGGTTGGAGTTTTCCGGTCTTTGAACCAACAAATGCTAGGTTTCACGATAGATGTGTTTTTTTGATGGACATCGTAATGTCGGCTTTTGGTGTGATTAGACTGTGTACCGAAGTAAGGTTCGCAGTACGCTTAATGATTGGTGCAACATTTAATTTGTAAGTTCGGCTTTCAGAGGGTTTTAGATGAGCGACTCGCCTATTCCACGAATGAACGCGGAGTCTGGTTTTGAAGCGATTGATTCAGACGTTGCGCCGCTGCGGATCTCTGGATATTTTTGTCTTCTGCTTGGCTGTCTTAGCTCGCTTGGATTGGTGGGTCGCCCGCTGATGCTTTTCTCGCTGGCGGGGATTCTGGTAGGAGCTTTTGCACTTCGCCGCTTCAACGGAATTGCACCCCTCGGAGTGAAGCCTGCTCGGCTCGGCATATGCCTAGCCATCGGATTTGGTACATGTAGTTTTTTCATGCCTTGGTTCAAGACTTTCATGCTTTCAAGGCAGGCCGAAAAATTCGCGCTGATTTATTTGGACGTGATCGCCATGGGTGAGACTGAATTTGCCATGGAATTAAATAAGGATTATGTCAATCGGATGGACCCAACGATGTCCCTTGAAGAGCACTACCAGGGAGCGCCTCAGGCTCGAGAAAACTACGAGCAATTCGAGCAAAGCGGCGTCAATGAGATGATTCGAAAACGTGGGGCAGGAGCTGAGTGGGTGTTTGATCTACCTACGCGTCTGTATACGCGTTACCGAAATCAGCATGCCGAATTAGTGATCGCGGATCCGACCGGATCGAGCGATGCAAAGATTAGTATGACCCTCGATTATCTCGTTGATTCTATGGGTCA
The DNA here is from genome assembly GCA_016779185.1 of Rubripirellula sp. Classification (GTDB taxonomy): domain Bacteria; phylum Planctomycetota; class Planctomycetia; order Pirellulales; family Pirellulaceae; genus Rubripirellula. The sequence continues at coordinate 4,163 of JADHOA010000059.1, read as the reverse complement.
AGGTCAGTGGCATGTGTCAAATGTTCAGACCTATCGAACTACACGTTTTGTCGCGCCGAATGTATTATGAAAACCGTCGATATTTAGCGGAAGTTTCTTGAGCGATTCTGATGTAGTTGCAGAGCTTCACTACAGTCTTCAAGTTTGTTGACGATCACATGAATGATGCGATCAGATTTTTCGACTCGACCGAAGATAATCCATGCGTTGCTTGTTTGTGCAACTCTAATAAATCGCTTCCAGATTCCTGGGTGAACGATAAGATTTGCTTGGCCGGTCTCATCTTCAATGGTGACGAAAGTAATTCCTTTCGCCGTTCCGGGCCGCTGCCGAAGTAGAACAAGCCCCGCTAAGCGAACAAATCTACCACTTCGTATTTCTTCTAGTTCTGCGATCAATTTACAGCTTTGATTTTCGAGCCAACTTCGTAAAAATGAAATCGGATGGCCTCGAAGGCTGAGACCCTGCATTTGATAATCAGCATGCACTTCCTGCTGTTCCGTCATGGGTGCAAGTACCTGAGGGTGTCGATCTTCATCCAACATTCTGCTGAATAATGGTTGCGGCTTCGTAGAGGATTCTTGGTCAAGTGAATCCCAAATCGCTTTCCTTCGATCATTGTTGATGGATTGGAAAAGGTTTGCATCTGCAAGATTGGAAATCTCTCCTTTGCTTAATCCAATTCTATCGATGAAATTAGACATCGATTCAAAGGGTCCTCCCGAAGTTCTCTCCTGATAGATTTTTGTCGCTGTATCCCGACTTAAACCGTGAATGGTGTTCAGGCCAAGGCGAACCACGAGATGATTCGAATGTTTCGGATTTTCCTTCGCGACAGATCGCCTGTCTCGGTTAGCGTGTTCGAGTGTGCAGTCCCATTCGCTGAAATTTACGTCTGGATTTCTGAAGGAAACACCATGTTTCTGTGCGTCGGAGACTAATTGCGCGGGTGAGTAAAAACCCATTGGCTGGCTATTCAGTAACGCCGCGCAAAAAGCCGCGGGGAAATGTCGCTTGAGATAGCACGAAGCGTAAACTAGCAAAGCAAAGCTCGCTGCATGAGACTCTGGGAAGCCGTATTCACCAAAACCTCTAATTTGATTGAAAATGTGCTCGGCAAATTGCTCTGATAGACCAGTGTCTCTCATTCCATTGAGTAATTTGTTGCGAAACTTTTCAATGACTCCAGGACGACGCCAAGCCGCCATTGCTCGACGCAGTTGATCCGCTTCGCCGGGTGTAAATCCAGCTGCAACGACCGCAAGTCTCATGGCTTGTTCTTGAAAGATTGGAACTCCAAGCGTTTTCTCTAGGACCTTTTTGATTTCAGGATTCGGATATTGAACCGCCGACGGATTTTGTCTCGCTTTGAGGTAGGGATGTACCATGTTTCCCTGTATGGGGCCTGGTCGAACAATGGCAACTTCTACTACTAAGTCATAGAAGCATCTTGGCTGAAGTCGAGGTAGCATGCTCATTTGCGCTCGGCTCTCGATTTGGAAAACTCCAACCGTATCAGCCTGGCAAATCATCTCATAAGTAGAGGGATCGTCAGCGGGAATGTTCGATAAGGTCAATGCTTTGAAATAATGTTTTCTAACCAAGTCAAAACATCGATGAATCGCGGATAGCATACCTAAGGCAAGAATGTCGACTTTGAGAATTCCTAGCTCATCCAAATCATCTTTATTCCATTGAATGATCGTACGGTCGTCCATTGAGGCATTTTCAATTGGACACAATTCGCAAAGCTTACCAGAGGTCATCACCATTCCACCAACGTGCTGTGACAGGTGGCGTGGGAAACCTGTGATTGTTTCAACAAGGTAGACGAATCGCTTTCCAATATCGGAGTTAGTGTCTAGCCCTGCCCGTTGGCATTGCGAAGAAAATGGTTCGTCGCGACTGCCAAGCTTACTCATCGAATCTAATGTGTCGCCTGATAATCCAATCGACTTACCAACCTCACGTAAGGCACTTCGAGTTCGAAAAGACACCACGGTAGCCGTCATTCCAGCGCGATCACGTCCATATTTTGCGTAGAGATACTGTAAAACCTCTTCTCTTCGTTGGTGTTCGAAATCAACATCAATATCAGGGGCTTCGTTTCGTTCGCGGCTGATGAATCTTTCGAACAGTACATCTGATTGACTTGGATCAACGTTTGTTATTCCCAAGCAGTAGCAAACCGCTGAGTTTGCAGCAGATCCTCTACCTTGGCAAAGAATGTTTTGTTGACGCGCAAACCGAACGAGATCCCACACTGTTAAAAAGTAGGATTCGTAACGAAGATCCTCAATGATCGAGAGTTCGTGTCTTAGAAGTTTTATTACTGTCGTCGGAACCCCTTCCGGCCAGCGACACTTTGCACCTTCCCAAGTAAGTCTTTTTAGGTGCTCCAGTTGAGAAGTGCCCGGTGGTGCAATCTCTTCCGGATATTCATAACGCAATTCATCAAGAGAGAATTTGCAACGATTCTGTATTTCATTTGTGCGATCGATCGCATCCGGATGCGATCGATAAAGCTCAGCGATCTCACTCAACTCTCGTAAATGATACTGGCTGTTAGAGAAATTATTGTGACTGAGGCATTCGATCCTTGTGCCATTTCGAATCGCTGTGATGCAGTCATGAACCAGCATTCGTTCAGCTGCGTGATAGTGAACATTACCCGTAGCGACTAGGGGTAAAGCAATTCGTCGAGCCAAGGCGCGAAATTGTTCAAGGGAGGTTTGGTCATCAACACCCCGGTGTAGTTCTCCGAGTAAATACGCTCGGTCGCCAAAAGCATCACGAATCTGACCAAAGCAATGACTGCTTAAAAAATCACTCGTAGAGTTTAGAACTGGGTTGGAACCCACGATCCCCGTAAGCAGGCCCTCGTTGAGATCGCAGATATCTTGCCAGCCGATTTTGTAGCTGCCTTTTTCGGTTCGTGTTCTACCACGAGAGATGATACGACACATCCGTCCATAGCCAATTCGATTCATTGGCCAAAGTGTGATACTAGGGCCGTCGAATAGATCGATTTCTGTGCCAACGATAAAGGGAAGCCCTAGATCCTTTGCCGTGGTGTGACCGCGAACGACCCCTGCAACGGATGCTAAGTCGGTAATTGCCAACCCGGCATAACCCAGCTTATGCGCGGACTCGACTAGTTCATGTGGATGGGAGGCGCCACGGAGGAATGAGAAATTGCTTTTGCAGCGTAGTTCGGTGTATTGCATTCGACTGCAGCACTGATTGGTGTTGTTTTGTACACCATATTTTGTGGCTGTGTAAATTGCAATAGGAAGATTGCTTCAGAGTTTTAAACACGTCTCCAAAAGGTAGGGAAAATTAGGACTAAGACACTAAACACTTCAACTCGGCCGAGCATCATTAGCCAGACGAAAAGTAGCTTCGATCCTTGTGAGAAACCAGCATAGTTTTTGGTTGGACCCACCACCCCTAATCCGGGACCGATGTTATTTAAGGTGGCCGCGACAGCGCTAGCCGAGTCAAGTAATTTTTCTTCAAGCATATCTACTGTGACAAGTTCTCGACCGTCAGAGTCGACATATTGACCGACGACTTGTTGCCTTTCCCAAAGGGTGTTGGGTTCGAAAGTAATCAGTAGGAGCCAAGAAAAGACAAACAAGGCAAGAATGATTGAAAAATAAACCACGATTGAATGCGCTAGATTTGGTTCGTCGATCGAGTTGCCTCCAATGCGTAAAGAGCGAACCACTCTTGGGCGATGAGATTTTTCAATTTCGAGTCTCAGTATTTTATAAAAAAGAATATGTCGTATGACTTTAAGTCCTCCACCGGTGCTTCCTGCACAACCGCCCACGAACATCATCAGTAAAAGAATACCTCTCCCGAACGCATTCCACTGATCATAGTTGGCGGTTCCATATCCAGTGGTTGTCAGCACCGATACAACTTGAAATAGGCCCCGTCGCAAAGCTTGGGAAAACGTCTCAAAACCAGCATCGCTCGCTCGAACGCCAAAGAAAATGATGCCTGCACTTACCGCTGCGATGATCAAGATGAATATTCGAAATTCGGCATCTTTAAGCAGACGTTGGGGTCCGCTGATAAGCGTGAGATAGAGCAAGGTGAAATTGGTACCTGCAAGTATCATGAATATGATTGTCGTGTATTCAATCAAAGGACTA
>JADHOA010000058.1 GCA_016779185.1 Rubripirellula sp. | reverse complement strand
GTTCGCTGCCTGCTCAGGCCTGAGTGGTGGAGACTGTCCGGCCTCACGGGAGGCTGTGCGGGCCAAGACCGATCTCTCGATTTCAGCGTGCATTGATCCGAGTCCGTCGCCCACTTATGGTTTACCGATGACAAGCCCTTTGTATCCACGCGGCCGTTTCCCGACCGGCGACCATTTCGGTTGGAATTGTGTCATGATGAATCGGCAGGGGCCAAAAGACCCATTGTTTCTCCACTTTTCAGGAAATGTTTGGATTTAATCGTTGATGCGGCGATGCCGTCTTGGGTCCGTGTTGGCTCTGGTTCATGGGTGGTTGAGGGGAGGTATTCTTGTGTGGTTCTCGTTATACTTTTCGGGGTAAATTTCCGTGCTGTGTCCGTGGTTTCGAAACTGGACAAAACCGACGGTTGGCTTTGGATTTGGAGTCGCGAATGACATGCCCATGTTTACGGCTAGCCCTTGGGTGTGGCTAGAGTTGGCGTCCGGGCACCCAAGATTCAGGTTTTCCGTAGGGTTGCCCAGCTGCACAGGATATCAAGCTGCACAGGAAATCAAGCTTCGCAGTGAATCAAGCTCCGCAGCGAAGAGAGTTCCACAGCGAAGAGAGTTCATTAGGAAAGACCGTTTGTCGTTTGAGGATCATCCGTTTGGCTGATCTGGAAATCTCCAAGATGGCGTGTCGCTGTGGTGTGATTGTCCCGTGATAATTACTTGTTTGATTGCAACGGTCAGCCTTTGGTTTTGAGTTTGAGTATTAGTTTGGTTTGAGTTTCAGGCGAGATTGATCCTGAAGTGTTTTAATTGGTTTTGTGAACAGCGAGATTCACCGATGCGTAACGCCGACGAAATTCTCAATAACAGTTTTCTTGAGGTGCGTGCGAAATTGTTAGAAGTTGCTGCCACGCTTGACCGAATTGAAAGAGCTCTCGGTGAGGAGCAGCAACTTGAGGAGGCTTCTTCTGCAAGTCGAGCCAAGATCGATGAAGCAATTAAAATTCTTCTTTCCTCGGGCGATGATCGTGCCGAGCGTTTGCAACACTTGTTTTCGCGTGAGTATGCCGAGAGCTGGCGGAACGAATTTGGAATTTGATTGAAGGTCGAGTGATTGTTAGAGGATACGCGGCCTTTTACTTTCGCTTTCTCCGCGGATATTTTTTTCTGGTTGCAGCAATGACTTTTTGCCATCGCAACGCTTTCATTTACTTGTTTGATTGAGATCCATGGACTATATCGATCCCCACATTCACATGGTTTCCAGAACCACCGATGACTATGCGACACTTGCCCGGATGGGTTGTGTGGCGATGAGTGAGCCGGCTTTTTGGGCTGGGTTTGATCGTGGAAGCGTCGATGGTTTTCGTGACTATTTTCACCAGTTGACGGATGTTGAGCCCAAACGTGCCGCTCAATTCGGGATTCAACATTTCACATGGCTCTGTATCAATGCGAAGGAGGCTGAGAACGTCTCTCTATCCAGAGATGTTATTGCAATGATTCCTGAGTTTATCGATCGGCCGAATGTTCTGGGGATTGGAGAAATCGGCTTGAACAAGAACACCAAGAATGAAGCCACGGTGTTTTTGGAGCATTTGGAGCTTGCTGTGAAGTACGAGCAGCAGATCCTGATTCACACTCCTCATTTGGAGGATAAGTATCAGGGGACTCGGATGATTCTGGATATGCTGTGTGATGATCAGCGAATTGATCCGACGCGAGTACTTGTCGATCATGTGGAGGAGCATACGATCGGTGAAGTGTTGAACCGTGGATTCTGGGCGGGAATGACGCTCTATCCGGTGACGAAATGCACCCCTGAAAGGGCTGCAGATATGATCGAACAGGTCGGCGGCGAAAGACTGCTGGTCAACTCGGCTGGCGATTGGGGGCCAAGTAAACCAACTGCGGTGCCGGATCTGGTTTTCGAAATGAGAAGACGCGGTCACAGTGAATCATTGATTCGTAAAGTCGTTTACGATAACCCGATCGAGTTTTTCTCGCAGAGCAAGAATTTTACCTTTCAGCCGCGCGTCTGAGCCAGGACCGCCAAACGCTCACGGTTCTAACGTTCTACGATTCAAGGTTATACGGTGCGGATGTTTCCGGCGATCAACGTTTTTGATGATCGGTTGGATTGAATTGACACACTTCTGGTGCTGGCTGAACTTTCCACTGGATAGGGACACATGCTGCTTGGCAACAAGATGCAATCCGCTGTCGATAAGTTCTAACTGGATTGCTTTTAACGGTCGCCAATGAGGGGATCCATTGGCAGAGGTCAGTTTCAATCAACGACACGGTGTGGGTGCCACCGATCGGTTGGTTACTATTCTCGTAGGAGTGGAAAAATGCCCATTGCTCAGTCGTTCAAGTCTTTTTTTATCGTTGAATTGACTTGCCTTTTCATCATTGGTTTTTTTGCTAAACCCGTTCAATCACAGGATTTTGTCCAGGCCGATTCCAGACTCCAAGCGGTAGGTCGGGTAGCATTCACCGAAGGTCCGGCATGGCATCCCAAGCTTGGGGTTTTGTTCACCGATATTCAGAACGATCGGATCATGAGGGTGACAAATTCTGGGGAACTCGAGGTCTACCGGACGCCATCCGGAAAGGCAAACGGATTGCAGTATGATCACCTTGGTAGATTGGTAGCGTGTGAAGGGGGAAACCGCAGAATCACACGAACCGAACTTGATGGAACGATTGTTGTTTTAGCGGACCAGTTTGAGGGCAAGAAATTCAACTCGCCGAATGACATCACAATCGATTCTCGCGGTAATCTCTTCTTTACCGATCCGCGGTACGGTGGCCGTAGTGGGGTTGAGCAGTTGGACGCGAACGGGGAATTGATTGAAGGGGTTTATCGGATTTCCATCGATGGAAAACTGACCCGCGTATTATCGCAAGAAGTATCCAGACCCAATGGGATAGCGGTTTCTCCGGACGATCGGTATCTGTTTGTGGCCATTAATGCTAACGATGAACACGGGAGTGAGAGAGCTGTTTATCGATACGATCTCAAGCAAGATGGAACGGTAGATGCCGCGAGTCAGTTGAAGCTTTTCGAGTGGGGGAAAGATCGCGGTCCCGATGGGATGACCATCGATTTAGAAGGTCGGCTTTATGTAACCGCTGGATTGAACTACGCGGCTCCGCCTCATGAAACAGCCGGGGAATTTCGAGCGGGAGTGTATGTCATCTCGCCCCAAGGCGGATTGTTGGGAACAATCCCGGTCCCGATGGATATGGTCACCAATTGTTCTTTTGGTGATACCGACAGAAAGACGCTTTACGTTACGGCGGGTCACACGTTGTGGTCAATTCGATTGAAAAGCGAAGGCCATACTGTTTGGAAGCGTTAGTCGTTTCGCCACATGAGCCGATCGTGTCGGTAAGTCTGCGTCTTGGGAGGTTAGATGTTTCGAAATCCGCATGAAGGTGCTGGCCGCCCACCGCGTTTCGTGATCATAGGATTGGTGACATTGAGTGTTGCTGCTTTGGCGGTGACCGTTTGGACGATGTTTGATTTTTTGCGAGAGCAAGTCATCGTACAGGAGTTGATCACCAAGCTACCCGATGAATCGCTCGCTTCGGCAGAAGAACTGGCTGGTGAATTGCGATGGCAATTTCGGTTAACAATCCTTGTCGTCCTAAATCTGATCGTGACAGGATTCGCCGTGGTTCTATTGTGGAGAGCTTATGGTTCGAGTCAAAGGTCACTCAGAGATATTAAGGCGTTAGCAGGCGATATCCTCAGCAGCATCGATCAAGCGGTTGTCACGACTGATATTCATGGTCATTTGACAAGTATTAATCGAAGCGGGATGGAGTTGTTCGGCGTAGGGGAGGAGGTAGTTGGTGCGCCACTTTCTGAGTTGACGGCTAAGGTTGAGCTGGATTTGTCGAGGTTGCGAGATGAGGTGGTTGCGAATCCTCGGCCAACAATTAGTCGTGACTATGCGCTTTCATCAACGGATGTGACCAAGAATTATCGAGCGTTCGTTCAACCGCTTTCGGATTGGGAAAGTGACCCGATTGGACACGTTTTTGAGGTGCGCGACGTCACGGAGTCTGTGCTAATAGAGCAGCGAATGCGTCGCATGGAACGTTACATGGGATTGGGTTCGCTCGCTGCGGGGTTGCACCATGAAATTAAAAACCCGCTCGCTGCACTTTCGTTGCATGTGCAGTTGCTTGAAGAGGAATTAACGGCATTCGGAGTATCAGACAATGTTTCGGAAACCGTGGCGGTGATCCAAGCCGAAATGGCCAGAGTCGGAGCGGTACTTGAAGGTTTTCGCGATTACGCTTCGCTTGGCAGTCTATCAAAGACGCCCGTTGATTTAGAGCAAATGATTCAGCAGCAATTTCGGCTACTGGAGCCACGGGCGAAGCTGCAGGGTGTGACACTGGAGTTCACTGGTTTTCATGGTTTGAGACCTGTTTTGAACGCCGATCCGGTTCGAATCGAGCAAGTCCTTGTGAATCTGCTAGTGAATTCACTCGATGCGATGTCGAAAGGTGGGCTGCTCAAGGTAACTTTCCAATGTTATCAGGACTTGTCGCCTCCATCCGTGAAAATCATCGTGCAGGACACCGGCCCAGGAATTCCTGAAACACTCAGGCATCGTATCTTTGACCCCTACTTTACGACCAAGCGTGAGGGGACAGGGATGGGATTAGCTCTATGCGACAAAATCATCAGTCAGCACAATGGAGCGATTGAGTATCAGCGTCAGAACGACGAAACGACCTTTGAGATCACCCTGCCTACCGAATTTTTTTAGGCCTGAAACAGCATGAGCAGTGAAATAAGCCTATTGGTAGTCGACGATGAACCCAATATTCGATCCGGTCTTAGGAAAGGACTTGAGCGACTTGTGGACCGTCTCGACACCGCTGGTGATGCCGACGAGGCAATGGAGCGGTTCCTTCAGCACGACTACCCGATTGTGATCGCAGATGTTCGACTGCCAGGGGATTGCGACGGCTTGCACTTGGTGACTCGGATTCTTGAACAGCGCCCTTCGACGACAGCAATTATGATTACTGCTCACGGCACTGTTGAGACGGCCGTTGAAGCGATGCGTCTGGGAGCGTTCGATTTTATTACCAAACCGGTTGATTTGAATCTGATTCGTCAGCAAGTTCAAAAAGCGATTGAGCATCACCAGTTGTGTGAGGAGAACAGGCAGTTAAAAGATCGTTTGGCTAACGCGGGTGAGATATCGGGAATCATTGGTAATTGCGCGGTAATGCAAGATGTCTTTCGTGAAATTAGACAGGTTGCCGAGACGGATGCCACAGTCTGGATTCAGGGTGAAAGTGGCACCGGCAAAGAATTGATTGCTCGTGCCCTCCATGACTTAAGTGATAGGAGAACGGGACCTTTTGTCGCCGTGAACGTTGGAGCGTTGCCGGAAAGTCTTCTGGAGAGTGAGTTATTCGGACACGAGAAAGGTGCCTTCACTGGTGCGACGCGGCAAAAGCCGGGGTGCTTTGAGCGTGCCCGTGGTGGAACACTTTTCTTGGATGAAATCACCGAAATACCACCCAAGAGTCAAGTCGATTTATTGAGGGTTTTGGAATCAGGGCAGTTTTCTCGAGTGGGTGGCGAAGAGGTTTTGACATCAGACGCTCGTATTGTTTCGGCGACAAATAAAGATGTGAAAACGCTCGTCAGCGACGGGAGTTTTCGGGAGGACTTATTCTATCGCTTGAATATTATTCCGCTGAGTGTGCCGGCACTGCGTCAGCGGCGAGATGACTTGCCACTGTTGGTCGAGCATTTTTTAAATTATTTCTGCGAACGCCATCGCCGCGAGGGTAAGAGATTTACATCAGAGGCGATGGGGCTGCTTGGGGCCGCAAGTTGGCCAGGGAATGTCCGGCAGTTGCGAAATGTTGTGGAACGATTGGTGGTCACCAGTCGGGGCGAGTTAATTGATGTTGAGGATTTGCCGTCAGACTTGATGCCAATGGATGGCAGGCCAATTGAGGCAGTGAAACGATTGGCTGATGCGGTAGAAGAGGCGGAGCGGAAAACGATACAATCTGCGCTCCACGAGGCGAATTTTCACCGAGAACAGACGGCGAGGTTACTTGGGGTGAGTCTTCGAACGCTGCATTACAAGATGAGCCGATACGGATTGCATTAGGCGTTGCTGTCACATTTCTCTTCACCCCAACATTGTGTTTTGCTCCGGTGTTTCATTGTTTGTTGATGATTGCCGACTTGATTGACAGGATTTACGGTCTTTTTGGCAGAGATCGATCATGATCCTTCCGTTGCGTCGATGACAATGGTCGAGGTTTTGGTCAGTCGTTTGATTTTTCAATGAAAGATGAATGGCTGGGGCGTTTCAATGTTCAGCGGTTTGGGTAGCTTCGGTGTTACTAAGGTATTGCGGGTGATGGAGATCGTTGGTGCGATGAGCCCGTTCGGTGTCGTTCAGTCGCTGGTGGTTGGATTAGTTTGGTTTGGCGGTTTTAGGGTTACCATCGTTGACTCTCTGGGTGATCGGCTTTGAGTTGGGTACGAAAATTTTTTGACGATCCCGAATTCTTTTCATCAGGGAAATGGATTGCGCTATCATCAATCGTTGGCGTCGTGGCGGGTATCGTCGCCATTGCCTTTGAGTGGCTGGGGCAAACAGTCAGCCGATGGACGTTAGGTGAGCTGGGTGGCTATTCGGCTCCATTAGCGCAAGGAGAACACTCCGTTTTTTGGCCCGTTACCACTGAGTTTTCTCCCATTATGATTCTTTGTGTAATGGTAGGCGGAGGATTGGTTTCAGGGTGGTTGGTGGCCCGCTTTGCGCCCGAAGCTTCGGGGGCTGGTACCGACGCGGCGATTGAAGCGTTCCATCGAAATCGAGGAGAGATTCGTGGACGAGTGGTGGTGGTCAAGACGCTCGCGTCAGCTTTGACGTTGGGTACCGGTGGCTCGGGAGGACGAGAAGGTCCAATCGGACAGATTGGCGCAGCGATTGGTTCATGGATAGGAAGGGTGTTTCGTCTTTCTCCTCGGGATCGTCGGATCATGATGGCAGCCGGCATGGGGGCAGGCGTCGGGGCGATCTTTCGGGCTCCGCTCGCTGGTGCCGTTTTTGCTGCGGAGATTCTCTACAGTGATGCGGATCTCGAGGCGGATGTGATTGTCCCTGCCGCCACGTCCTCCATCGTTGCATACAGTTTATTTTCCCAAGTGCTGCCCAATTCGACACGTTTTCTCCCTATCTTTGGAGGCGAGCTGAATCATCTTTCCACGTCAATTTGGGAGTTATTGCCGTATTCAATTCTTGCGGTGCTGCTGGTGCTTACAGGGTGGGGCTATGTCTGGTTTTTTCATGCTTCGCAAAAATGGTTTGCGCGAATCCCTATACCAACTTGGTCGAAGCCGGCCTTAGGGGCACTATTGGCTGGATGTATTGGTTTAAGTCTGTACTTTACTGCGAGCGGTGAGCTCCACGTTTTATCTGTCTTGGGTACTGGATACGGAACCTTGCAGGTCGCCCTAACCGACTCGAGTTCGCTGGGGATTCCGCTGCTGTTGACGATCGCTTTTTTCAAGATTTTCACCACGGCTGCCTCCATTGGCTCGGGTGGGGCTGGAGGAGTTTTCGGTCCCTCCATGGTGATTGGAGGAACGTTAGGGGCGGCGGTGGGAATCGCGGCACACAATTTGTGGCCTTCGGTTTGTACTCACCCAGAATCCTTTGCCGTGGTCGGGATTGCAGGCTTTTTTGCGGGGGTGGCTCGAGCGCCTCTTTCAACCATCCTAATGGTTCGCGCGCTGACGGGAGATTTTGGACTTCTCGTTCCAACTACCTTCGTCTCCACTTTGGCGTTTGTCGGTAGCCAACGCTGGCGTCTTTACCGGCAGCAAGTACCCACCCGTATGGATTCACAAGCTCACCGAGGCGACTTCATTGTCGACGTGCTTGAAGGGCTGAGGGTCGGAGATGTGTACCGAGATGATCCCGAAATGGTTCTCATTCCAGAGGGAATGAATCTCGATCATATTGTGCATCGTTTAACGCAGAATCATCAGCATTATTTTCCTGTCGTTGATCACGATGGGCAGATTGTCGGGATTTTCACTGACGATGATGTGAGAACCTATCTTTACGATGATGTGCTATGGGAACTCGTGGTTGCTCGAGACATCATGGTTACCGACTTTGTGAGCGTCTCTCCCGAAGATGATCTCGATACGGCGATGCGGGCATTTACGTTCCTAAACCTCGACGAGTTGCCAGTCATTGCGCCCGATTCACCCGGGAAGTTACTTGGGATGCTGCGACGTCGTGAGGCGATCGCAGCGTATAATCATCGGGTGATGGAACATAAAAATGCTAGAGCCGAGGAACTCGCTTAGCGGCAGCTACTTTGAATTAATGCACACGTTACAACAACTGAAGTCTGTCATTGAACGCACTTAATCTATTCAGCCTCTGCGTCATCTACTCTGCGTCATCTAGCCACTTGGTCATTTCGTCACGCGACCTTTTCCTCGTGTGACATTTCAACAAGGAAATCTTTACATCGTTTCGCGATACAATCGTGCATCGCGGGTCAATGGAAGTGCGGTCTGGCTAGGCATCATACTGAGACACGTAGATCGCTTTGATTTGCGTGTAATCGGTGAAGGTTTCTTCACAGTTCACACCCGCACCCGGTCCTCCGGAGATGCCTTGCCCACCGTAGGGCAATCCGTAAGCGATTTGATTGTGGCAATTGATTTGGCAGGTTCCATCGCGAAACTGTTTAGCCAAATTGACTCCGCGCTCGATATCTTTCGTCCAAACACTCGCCCCTAGACCGTACGGTGAGCGGTTCGCAAGTTCTAAAGCCTGTTCGGCATTGCTGACCGGACAGATGGTTGCAAATGCGTGAAAGACCTCGGCTGGATTACAGTCGACATCGGGGGTGGTTTGAAAGAGTGCCGGTTTAAGATAATAGCCGGACTTACCGCTTACTTCTGCGAGTCCACCGCTTAGCAACGCTTGACCGCCACGTGAAACGGTTTGTCGCTGAGCAGCAAGGATGCGTTCTTGCTGTGTTGAATTGATGACTGCGCCAAGTTCGGTGCCTTCTTCTGCTTGATAGCCGATTTTCAAGGAGCCAAAAAAGTCGCGTTGCGCTTCGATAAAGTCATCCGCGATGGCTTGGTCAACGAACACGCGATGAATAGTGCAGCAAGTTTGCCCAAAGTGTTGATTGGTGTAGCGTCCAATCTTTCTCGCCACTTCGATGGGATCAGCATCCGCAAGAACAATCGCAGAGCCATTACCACCCATTTCTCGTTTCATTCGCGTACCGTGTCGGTCGCAGGTGCGCAAGATATGTTGCCCGACACCGGGTGAGCCGGTGAACGAGATGTAGCGAACACCTGGATGTTCAGCGATAAATTGCCCCGTTAATTCACCTCGTCCTGGCAAGACGCTAATCACGCCCGGTGGAAAGCCCGCTTCTTCGGCAAGCTTACCCATGTATAGAGCTGAGAGCGGAGTGTCTTCAGCTGGTTTGATGAGGACGCAATTTCCTGCAAGTAACGCGGGGAAAATAAACCACGAAGTGAGTACGATCGGGTAATTCCAAGGAATGATGCCTGCAACCACCCCCCAAGGTTCTCGGTAGCTATAGCCTTGCACGCCGGGTGCCACCTCAAGTGCGGAGCCATCACCCATGGTGATTCGTTTTGCGACTTCGCAGAAATATTCGGCACAGGCGCGGATTTGGTCAAAATCGCCTTCCGCTAATTCGGAGACTTTACCTCCATCAAAGATCTCGCATGCAAGCAGCACGTCACGATCGCGTTCGCACAACTCAACAAATTTCGTGATGACGGCAATCTTTTCTTCGACGGCAGTGTGGCGCCAGCCGGTGTTCCCGTTGCTGTAAGCGGCTTGCGCCGAGCGGACTGCTGCGTCAACTTCAGCGGCACCCATCTCGCAGACGGTCGCTAAAACCTCATGGCTGCCTGGGTCAATGGTTTGAAACGTTGCGTTCATCGTCCCCGTGACTTCGTTTCCGCCCACAATTCCACCAAGAGGGCGTCCCCCGTTGTGGCAAAAATCAAGGAACTTTTGTGGACGGTCGAATTTCTTGGCACTTAATGAACGAATTTCTGTGTTGGCAACCGACATGATGATTTTGCGGAGGGGGAGGTAAAGTGGGAATGTAGAATGACGCCGAGCAATTATCCCATCGCGCTGCGCGATTCAGGTAGCTGCTCCCGCTTGGACGGTAGGATATCCGATTTCATAGCGAGGGTGTGGTTGGTTCCCGTATCAGACTCTGAAACCCTGTATCACACATTGGTCCGTGTGCTCCATCCCTTACTGGGAACTGAATTTGATGCGAATGTTTCGTATTTCGTTGGATTTTCAGGATTCTATTTGGCGGATTGCAGCTTGCCGTTAGACTTAAGCCGGAGAAACTTGGTGCTTTGGGTGAGGGTACATTCAGCGATCCACGGCGATTGTCTTTCCTGCGGTGGCAGGAGTCGCAGGATTGTTTATCTCTTGGACCGATCATGGAGGAAGACAATGACTGATTCGCTTTCTCCAAAAAATCAGGTTGAATACCAATCATCAGGTGCCAGTTCCTGGTTTCCTGAGGACGGCGATGGCGTTGGACTTCTGGACCGTTTGTTGACAAAGTCACCCACTCAGCGCATCGGTGAGTTAGAGAAACTGATTGCAAACGCTCTTGCATCGGCGCTTCGGTTGGACGTTACCGAAATTCGCAACGATCAATCATTGGTTGGTTTAGGTCTTGATTCATTGATTGGTATGAACCTCAAAGACAAACTTGAGAGGGCGTTACAAACGGAGTTGCATTCTTGGGGTGTAGAGGTTGATCCTACGGTTCGGGGGCTAGCCAGGGTGGCGTCTGATTCACTTGATCTGCATTTGGACAGGCAAAATCAGGGTCTTGTCAATCGATCCACGGGTACGCGTCAAATTCGCCGGCGTCGCCAACGCTCTGGTGTAGTCGCACTTGGCGGTGCCCATGGCCCAAACTCGCCGCTGTTTTGTCTTCATCCCGTTGGTGGCGATTTGCGATGTTATGACAAGCTGGCACGACATCTCGTTTCACGGCCGATTTATGGGATTCGATCGCGTGGGCTCGATCCCTACTCTGAACCCCATCAATCGATGGAGCAGATGATAGGTGACTACGCATTGGAAATTCAAAAAACCACTCGCGAAGAATCGATCTGTTTGCTTGGTTGGTCAACCGGAGGGATTTTCGCCCGCGAGTTAGCCATTCGGATGACCGAGCTTGGTAAGCGAGTTGAGTCGCTGGTGATGATTGATACACCGCTGCCTACGGTTTTTGACGAGGTTGATCTAAGTGATAATGCGAAGTTCTTATCCGATTTGGTGACATTCACTAATTACTTCGCAGGCAACGCGATGCAGATTGATACGGCCGTCCTTGAAGGGTTGACGGAGGATCGGTCCCTAAAACGTGTTTTAGAATTAGGTATTCGCAACGGCGTTCTTCCCTCTCATGCCACGACCCATTTTTTGGATCGATTGATTGCGGTGTGCAAACAACATGTAAAGATCTTGCAGAATTATTCACCCGTGGACTCATCGATTCAATCGATATTGATTCGACCAGATGATTCCACCGTTCTTTGTCAGGCGGCTGGTCGCCAACTTCCATCGGATCTGGGGTGGAATTACTTTGGTGCGACGTCACTTCATCACGTTGCAGGTCACCACTTCACAATGATGACGGCGGAGCATGCGAAAGCATTAGCGGAGAAAGTTGAGCATGTACTCACCTGATTCTGCGGTGATCGAATCGTATTTTGGAGACTTGTCCACTGCGTCTTTGCGTTAGTTTCTACTGAAGAGGTTATTTCAGATTGCGCTGCTTCATGACCGCTCGTCAGACAGATCTCGATAGATCACGGTTAGCCTGTTTCCGAAATCCTTTTAATCGCAACGTCTGATTCGGATAGAAGTCAAGAATACTGTAGCCATTTTCTGCCTCACCACTGCCCTCAACCATCGCAACGCAAGTGCAGTAAGGGATCTGATTGATGGTCTTTAAATCGTTTTGGTGGCTGTGTCCCTGAAATACCGCTTGGACGCGTCCTGATTGTTCCAGTGTGTTTCGAACTTGCGAGCCGTTACGAACACCATGATTGGTTTCGACATCAATTCTTTGATGGGCAAAAACAATGGTGGGAAGATCGGTTGAGGCTAAGTCAGCTCGAAGCCAATCGATCTCGTGTTCAGGAACATTCGCGTCAGTCCAGCGAAAATTCTTGCGACCATAAGGTGTCCCATCGCTTGTATAACAGGAATCCAGAATCACAAAGTGATAACCGCCAGCGTCAAAAGAATAATACGATTCCTTTTGCCCTACTTCACCTAGGAACTCTTCCTTGGTGAGCGTGTCAACGCAGTGGTTTCCGAGTACATAATGTCTCTTGGGAGAAAGCGACTCAAACTTACGATTGATTGTTTTTAAGTACGACATCTCTGTGGAGACGGAATCGGCGGCGTCGATCAGATCGCCAAGTTCCACAGTAATTTGCACATTATTTTGTTGGAATGCATCGCTCGCTTCTTCGATTTTTTTGAGCGATTCACGATAGTGACGACTACCTCCCGGCGATTTGTCTGCATAGTGTACATCGGTGATCAGACCGATTGAGAAAGTTGGTTGCGTTGTTTCTTCTCTTTGGATTGCCAAAGCCAATGGACTCGAAATGATCAACGTGCTGCCGGTAATGAATGTTCGTCGGCGCATCATGGAAATACCCATAAGAGTCAGTTGCAAATTAAAAAAAAGCAAAATTAGGTGTAGTGGGATATGCCGTGTCAATCGGTATCATCGAGTTAACCTCGACCGCCTTCACAGCAGGTTTCACAGATTCGGTGACAACGTTCACACTGAAGCTTCGCTCGGATGTCGATGAGATTACCGCCGCACACAGGACACACCGGAATGACGCCGCCTACCCCTTTGGCCGAGTGATTGGGGGGGTGGCATGTATCGTTCGTCAAAGAAGAAGACAGGATCTGAGGGGTGGACGCCGATGAAGTCTCTGCGGCCGTCTTGTTGTGTTCGTTCATGAACCGGAACCGTAAGTGAAACCAAATGATTTAAAACTAAAGCCGGCTCAACGGTTCGTTGTTCGGCGAAATCGAAGTGGTGGGTGAACCCGCGTGATGTTTAAGTGTTTTGCCCCAAGACTATCCTTGGTTATATCATACCCTCAATCAAGGTAGTGATTTACGCTTCGTTGGCCGCAGCCGCTTGTATGATCGGAGATGCTTCGATCGCGTATCAAGCGTGTCAATCTGACAAGAGGATGGACCCGTTCTCCCAGTACTTGGGTTTGTTTGTTTGTTTGTTTGTTTCGATTGAATTGGCATTCTACTCTGTTCGCCATCATCCTTTTTATATTTTGGTAACCGAACCGTGAGGTCCTACGTGGCTCATCGAAAGTCGAATCTGCCATCCAAGAAGTGCCTCCGGTGCGGACGTCCGTTTGCATGGAGAAAAAAATGGGAAAAGGATTGGGAGCAAGTGAAGTACTGCTCCGACCGATGCCGAAGGCAAAAACCTGAATCGCCAAAGTCGGAGGAAACATAACAAATGGGTGCCTCTTTCCAACAGATATTGAGACGCAATCAATACGCCAGGTTTTTCAGTATTGCTTATCCCATTCGTCCCCAATCAACTTGTTTTTTTCCAATGGAACGCCGGACAAGTTCTTTTGCATCTTTTCCATGTAAGACGAATTCGGTTGCGGCTGGGTGATAGCCGGCAACGATTTCAAAATGCATTTCTTCGAACGCAACGGTGAGCAAATCTTCGGCGGAGAGCGTGTGACGACCAGCTCGCTTGGATAGCTGAAAGTCGATTCCAGCGACTACAGAAAAACTTCGATACACCACTTCCGTGCAGACCATGCGATCACTTCGAGTGAAGTCAAAATCAAAGTCGTATGGCTTTCCCACATGGCTGATCGCTCGCTGCACCGCAGAGTTGATCTTGTCCTCTGCAAGTTTTGGACGCACAACAATCATGGCGTCATTTTGGAATGTCGATTCTAGTGATCGGTTTTTAACTCCATCCTTAAGCGCCTCGACCACTCGTTGGTTTCCGATCGAAAATGCAGCGTGTGGCCAAAAGCCAGGCAGGAAAAGGTTCGTAAGCGCACTCTCTTTTCTTGTTACGAGAATGTCACCTTTCTGAATGAAAGTTTGCATCGCATTGGCGATTGTTTCGGGCAATTGCGGGCGGTGCATTGGAGAAGTAGAGAGCGAGCCTATTGCAATTGCACCGACTTGTTGGATGCTGTAGATCGCACCCATGAGTCCTTGATGCAGTAAGGTTTTAGTGATTTGTTGGGAGCGATCACGGATTCGACTCTTGACGTAACGCGACGCCGAAACGGCAAACACATCGCGTCGCCTCTTGATGATTTCAGCGATTGGTTTAAGTGATGGAATTTCCTCAGCGAGTTCATCAAATTCGCTTTCATGGTTCTCATAGAAATCACGAGCCTGCCGGATTTGTAGAGCATTCGATGGAGCGGTCAACGATCGTTGGATCTTTTCAAAAGAGCCGCTTTCAATTTTGAATTGCGGTTGTGCCTCATTCAGTTTTGATCGGATCGCTGGTTCCTCGGACAAGAAACTGCGAAGAAATCTTGCGGCCTCTACCAATAGCGCGGCCGCGGCGTAGCCAACCATGAATTCAGCTAAAACGGCCTCCGACGCCTTGCGACTGCTGGAATTCATTGATCCAATCACCTCGTATAACGCAGATCGTGCGTACTGGTAGGATCCCCAGTTGGCCAGGATCTCATCTTCTTCTGATGGTAAAAAATAACCTCGTTCTCGAATGGTGGTTGACAGAAGACTTGTTTGCGCTGCGTGCCTTAACTGGTCCATCTGACTTGCAACTCGGAGGACGCAATCAATGTCTGCTAAGGTTGATGACGACAACTGTTTCGGATTGGTCATGGTGTTCCCGGTTCCCGAAATGATCGCTATCAGAGGAGTGTTTCGCGACCAAGGTACAAATCGATCGTTTACAGTTCGTTTTCGCGTGATTCTTCTCGCGAGCGATAAATGATTTTGACGTCATCACCCAATGGCTGAACCGAATCAAGTGCAAGACGCATAGCTTGGTTCATTAGTTTTACCCCCGTTCCGCCGATTGGGCTCGGTGCTTGCTGGTTGCCAACGATTAAAGGCCCCATGTAGATATGGTACTCGTCAATTTCTCTCGCATCAAAAAAACTTGCCAACAACTCGCTGCCCGCCTCGACCAACAGATTGGTCATCCCAAGTTCAGCTAGTAGTTGCAGCGACTTGCAAAGATACCGAGACGGTACCATTTCATCGACTCGGTGGATCACAGCACCTAATGAACTTGCTTGATCGATTTGTGATTGGGTGACGTTGGGGCCAACAACGAGTCGAACGGGTATTTGGGCTGCGGTGGATAATAACTTTGATTCTGCTGCAGGGATTGACTGACGACACATGACAATCCGGTCGGCGATGCGAGGTGGTTTCCCAAATTCAGGAGGCAATCGAGCATTGAGTTCAGGGTTGTCGGATCGAACGGTCCCCATTCCCGTGATAATGCCATCGACTCGGGCTCTGGTTTGGTGAACATCAAGGCGCGATGGGGCGCTGGTGATCCATTGGCTACTGCCAGTGTGCGTCGCGATTTTTCCGTCAACGGTCATGGCCCACTTGGCAATCACCCATGGTTTGCCGGCCTCGATGCGTTTTAGGTAAGGTCGATTCAGTTTGATGGCTTCTTCGCGAAGTACATCGCGAGTAACCTCAATACCCGACTCGCTTAGTTGTCTTGCGCCACCCCCCGCAACTTTTGGGAATGGATCTTCCATCGCAAAGACCACGCGTTTGACACCGGCTTTGATCAGGCTATCGGTGCAGGGAGGTGTTTTTCCATGATGACAACATGGCTCAAGAGAAACATAGGCAGTTGCACCTTGTGCGGAGGAAGCGCCGAGTGATCGGATTGCTTCGACCTCGGCATGGTGGTCACCGTATGCTTGGTGATAACCTTCCCCGACAATTTGGCCAGCACGAACGATA
>JADHOA010000057.1 GCA_016779185.1 Rubripirellula sp. | reverse complement strand
ATAACGGTTTTGGG
This sequence comes from Rubripirellula sp., assembly GCA_016779185.1. Classification (GTDB taxonomy): domain Bacteria; phylum Planctomycetota; class Planctomycetia; order Pirellulales; family Pirellulaceae; genus Rubripirellula. Next base: position 16,240 of record JADHOA010000057.1, on the reverse strand, counting down.
GTGGTCATTCAGAGACGTCGCAGCGGACGAGAGACATCGCCGCGGACCATTGGGGTCTTGCCTTTTGATGGCTGGCGATCCTCGGCGAAGTCTCTGGATGGTTCGAGCATGGATCGGGTTCAAATCAGTTCGTTGATTTCTTTCCCGAGGGCGATTCAAGTGAATAGCGGAAAACTCAACTCAATCATGACAACAACGGCGACCATTCTCGCTTCGATCCCATTAAATCCCCATCGAGTTGTTTTTTTTCACAACGCCCGTTGTCAAAATTCGTACACTACGTAACAGTATCGGTTGCTGCTTACCTCGTTACTTTGCGTTTGGGCCGACCTTCGGGGGTTTTGAATCGCCTATTCGGGGTTCCCATTCGGGGGTCCTAGTCGGGGGTGACGATAACACCTCTCGGGATAGCAAGATCGCTGAATATTCGGATGTCTCACGATCTAGATATCATTCGCAATGGGTGTCTGCGGGCAGCACGTTTGTGGCCTGTTTGACAACGCTGCGATCGTTTGGGTCGGGTGCATCGACGAGGCGAAAATCGCATTTTTTCAATCAAACTCCAAGTTTTTACAAGCTCCATGGCGACTGAAAACTCTGCCGAAATACGATCGGTTGATCGCGAATTACTCGCAGCGATGCGAGTCGGCCAGTGCATGGGAGTCGGCGAGTTGACCGAGGAACTCGGTGTCACGGCAACGGCTGTCCGGCAACGGATTGATCGCCTGATGGAAAAGGGTCTGATCGAGAGAGAGAAAGTGGTTTCAGGTCGTGGTCGCCCCACCTTTTGTTATCAATTGACTGCCAAAGGTCATCAGAGAGCGGGCGCGGATCCGACGGATCTGGTGGACGCTCTGTGGCGCGAAGTGAACGCGTTACCGAGCGAGGATTTGCGAGACCAGATTCTCTCTGCCGTCGCAAAAAGACTTGGGAAGCAGTTCGCACAACAGGCAGAATTGCATAACGACCCGCCGGTAGATTCCCCAAAAGGCAGAGTCGAGGATTCATCGGAACTCAAGAGACGCCTGTACCAACTATCGGCATCGATGGCGAATCGAAAAATTCCCATCGAAGTTTCCAACGACGGTGAAATGCCGGTTCTGGATATTAATGCGTGTCCCTTTCCAACGCTCACGGATCGGTCGAATGATCGAACCATGTGCCGGCTGGAAGAGCAGATGATTTCCGAGGCCCTCGGGCAACCCATGAAGCTCAGTAGCTGCCGATTGGACGGCGACAACTGCTGTCAGTTTTCGGCGATTGCCATCACCGACCAAACCATACACGAAAACCTCAGTCCTGCTTCCACCAGTTCCGCTGGCGGTTAACAGGAATCGAGAGAACAACTACAACCCACTTCCCACTTTTTACAGAAAACTCAACGAGAACATGAACCACATTCTGAAGATCGAAGACTTGCACGTCACCGTCGGGGACAAGCCGATTTTGCGGGGTGTCAATTTGACGATCCGTCACGGGGAGACACACGCCTTGATGGGGCCAAATGGTAGCGGCAAAAGCACGCTTGGCTTGGCAATCATGGGGCACCCAGGTTACGAAATCACGGGTGGCAAAATCCACTTGGATGATCAAGACGTTCTCGAGATGGAAGCGGACGAACGCGCTCGAGCAGGTATCTTCCTTGCTTTCCAGCGCCCGATGGCAATCCCGGGTGTGAAGATGGCTGATTTCCTACGCCATGCCACAACCAACATTCGACGCCCCGATCGCAAAGAGGGCGAAGAGCTGATTCCGATGCGAGAGTTTCGCAAAGAGCTCAAAGATAAAATGGCTCACCTTCGGATGGACGTCGAGTTCGCACGGCGATACGTCAACGACGGGTTTTCTGGCGGTGAGATGAAGCGTGCAGAGATCTTACAACTTGCGATGCTACAACCGAAATTTGCGATTTTAGATGAAACGGATAGCGGTCTCGATGCAGATGCAGTTCGACTTGCGAGTGAGTCCATTTCCGAGATTGGTCATCAGAAGATGGGGCTTTTGATTATCACTCACCACGACAAGCTTCTCGAGCACAATCCACCGCAATTCACCCACGTCATGCTTGGTGGACGGCTTGTGGAAACTGGCGGACCAGAACTCGCCGATGAGCTTCACGAGAATGGCTATGACCGAATCCGTAAAACCTATCCAGAAGCTGAAGCAGCGAATCAGCAGATGCTTGCAGAGGAAGCAACTGCCTAACCGTTTTGAGTTTTAATGCATTTTGATTCGCAAAATCAGTCAAGCAAACTGATTACCACTGAACACCACCAATCGTCATTCGAGAAAGCCAACAGGATCTACCATGGCAACCGATCTTCAAACAACCAAAGAAAAAGAAGGCATCGGCGAGATCAACAAGTACAACTTTCGCACGGAAACCCAAGGGGTCTTCAAGGCTCAAAAGGGTTTGACTCGCGATACAGTTAACCAGATCTCAGACATCAAAGGCGAACCGGATTGGATGCGGGAATTCCGCCTCAAATCGCTCGACGAGTTCGAGTCACGCCCGATGCCAAAATGGGGCGGAAGCATCGATATTGATTTCCAAGATATCTTCTACTACCTCAAGCCAACCAACGGTCAGGGAAAAACGTGGGATGATGTTCCGCAGGAAATCAAAGACACATTTGATAAGCTAGGGATTCCCGAAGCCGAAAAGAAATTTCTTGCCGGCGTGAAAGCGCAATTCGAGAGCGAAGTGGTTTACGGTTCGCTTGAGTCCGACTTGGCGGATCAAGGTGTGATTTTCACCGATACTGACACCGCCGTTCGCGAACATCCCGAATTGCTTCGAGAATACTTTGGGAAAATCATTCCGCCAGAAGACAACAAGTTTGCCGCACTCAACAGCGCTGTCTGGTCTGGGGGATCTTTCATCTACGTGCCAAAGGGCGTCCATATCAACTTCCCTCTTCAGGCTTATTTCCGAATCAACGCCGAGAGCATGGGGCAGTTTGAGAGAACGCTGATCATTGTTGATGAAGGAGCAAGCATTCATTACGTGGAAGGTTGCACAGCCCCGATGTATTCCACCGAAAGCCTCCACAGTGCAGTGGTTGAAGTCGTGGTAAAGAAGGACGCACGTTGCCGATACACGACGATTCAGAACTGGGCAAATAATATTTACAACTTGGTTACCAAACGCGCTCACGCTTATGCAGATGCAACGATGGAATGGGTCGATGGAAACCTTGGCAGCAAGCTAACGATGAAATACCCCGCGGTTCATATGAAAGAACCGGGGGCTCGAGGCGAGATCTTGTCCATTGCCTTTGCAAGTGGTGGTCAGCACCAAGATGCTGGCGCAAAACTTGTTCACGAGGCGCCCAACACAACAGGTCAAATCATTAGCAAGAGTATCAGTAAGAATGGCGGTCGCAGCAGTTATCGAGGCCTTGTTAAGGTAAATCCGGGTGCCCACAACAGTAAGAACAATGTTGTCTGTGATGCGTTAATCCTCGATCCGGAAAGCCGCAGCGATACCTATCCATACATTGAAATTTCCGAGCAGGATGTCCAGATCGGGCACGAGGCGAGTGTTTCGAGGATTGGGGAAGAGCAAATGTTCTACCTGCTTAGTCGCGGCCTTACCGAACAAGAGGCCAGTACGATGATTGTTAATGGCTTCATTGAGCCGCTGGTCAAAGAATTGCCGATGGAATACGCCATCGAGATGAATCGTTTGATCCAGTTGCAGATGGAAGGCAGCGTGGGTTAACCCGCTGTCTTTCAGTCGATGGGTACTGCGGCGGTAGTATGCTTCACCTGCAAGAGAGCTTGTGGAGTGTGCTTCGCTTGGGACACAGGATTTGTATTGAGCGTGTTCCTACCCATCACAAACAAAAAATTTACCAACACATTGCGAAATTACTAAACCAAGATGACAACGAAGACGCAGTCCTCCTTTGACTCCGCAGGATTTGAGAATTTCCAGCAGGACCGCCAAGAACCCGAATGGCTCAGCGCACTGAGGCTTGCCTCTTGGAAGCAAGCTGAAGCATTGGCATGGCCAGAACGCCGGCACGAAGAGTGGCTGCGTACCGATATCCGAACCTTTCAGATCCAGCGTTACTCGCTTCCTGAGCCGAGTGTAGGTGAGACCAGTTCTGACGATATCTCCAGCGTCCACCAACTCCGAGACGGAGTGGAAACGGCTGGCCAGATCGAAACCCTCGACAGCCAAATCCTCAATGTTTCGCTGAAAGATTGTTGGAAAGAAAAAGGTGTTCTCTTTGGTTCGCTCGAGCAGCACTGTGAATCACATGAAGAACTGGTTCGCAAGCACCTGTTCAGCATTAGCGATACGGCACATGACAAGTTCGCTGCAATTCATGCGGCTGTTTGGTCGGGCGGGCAAATTTTATATGTTCCCCGCGGCGTCGTTGTTGATGAACCTCTGCATATCGGCAGCGTTCTCTCATCAGGCGGTACGGATACCACGCATACCCTTGTGATTCTCGAAGACGGCGCAGAAGCGACTTTGTTGCACGAGTGCAACAGTCTCGAACATAACGGCGGCGGTCTCCATCTTGGCGGAATTGAGATCATTCAGAAGCCAGGATCGCATTTGCGATATGTCAACCTGCAAGAGTGGGGGCATAAAACGTTTAACTTTGCAATGCAAAAAGCTCAGGTCGATCGTGACGCGACTCTGCAGTGGACCCTCGCGGCGATGGGGTCTCAACTCACTAAGGTCAATCAGTCAGTCGACTTGGTCGGACCTGGTGCGAATAGCCAAGTGAATGGTGTGATGTTTACCGAAGCGAGGCAGCATATTGCTTATCACACGCTGCAGCATCATAAGGCTGAACATTGCCGAAGTGATTTCCTCTACAAGTCGGCGCAGCAGGATAATAGTCGTACCGTGTGGCGTGGGATGATCAAGGTAGATCCTGTTGCTCAGAAAACCGACGGTTATCAACGAAACGATAACCTCGTTCTCTCGAGTTCCGCGAGAGCCGATTCAATTCCCGGTCTTGAGATCGAAGCAGATGACGTTCGATGCACCCATGGAAGCACGACCGCTAAGGTCGATGAAGAGCAGGTTTTTTACGCTCGCTGCCGTGGATTCACTCGGAAAGAAGCAACGCGAATGATCGTCAGTGGCTTTTTTCAGCAGATTTTTGACCGAATCACGATCGACAGTGTCCGCGACGCGCTCGGCGACGCAATCGCACGGCAGGTTCGTGAGTACGATTGAGGAATTGACGAATTTCTAAAATAAGTGCGGCAAACGTTTGAGTTCAGTCAATGGCGTTCGTTGAACTATCTTTGCGATGCCAATTTTCATCGATCGCAATACACCGGTTCTTTTTCATTTTAAGCGGCAGATAAACATTCATACGAGAAACGATTATGGCACTGGCAGAAGATAAGGTGCGCGAAGCACTCAAGCAGGTAATCGACCCCGAGCTTTTTGTGAACATCGTCGATCTCGGATTGATCTATGTCGTTGATGTAAAAGAGGAAAATGAAGCGGGGCTTCACGATGTGAACATCGAGATGACCATGACGAGTCCGATGTGCCCTGCCGGTCCGCAGTTAGTCTCGGGTGCCAAGAACTCGGTGGAAGGTCTTGATGAGGTTGCTACCTGCGAGGTCAAAGTGGTGATGGATCCACCGTGGACTCCCGAAAAAATGACCGACGAAGCCCGAGATCACCTCGGGATTTTCTAGAGCGATTATCCGCCAACTTGCAAGCCTTGATCAGGCTGTCGAGTTTCATCGAAACGGTCAACCGTGGCTTCGAGCATGCGCATCTTTTTGGGCGAATACATTTGCGGTGGTGGTCTGATCGGCCATTGCGTTGATTCGATTCCGTCCTCGCTTCTTCGTGAAGGGGCGGCCATGTTAACCGCTTTGAAAGAGGATTTGTCGGCATTCGCGGATGTCCTCGCACCGATTGATCCGCGGATCGCCCCTGTCGCATTGGATGGGATGCCGCAAGGCGATTGGAAGGGGCGTTGGATCGGCAAGGATCGCGTTTCCGCGTTCAAGGTCTCTGCATCGCAGCCTTTCCTTGATCAGTGGATCCAGCAGGCGAAAACGTGTGATGCAGCAATCGTGATCGCGCCCGAATCGGATCATACTTTGCACGATACGATTGAGGCATTTCGATCATCAGCGATCAACATTGTTGCGCCGAACAGCGAGTTCACACGCATTGCCAGCGACAAATGGGTAACCGCACAACGATTGATTTCTGCCGGCGTCGCGCATCCAGCGACTTGGTCACATGCCCAAGTTGCTGATCTTCAAGGTCGAGACTTTCGCGATGGCATGGATTCGCTTGTTCTTGCCAGAGATGAATTGAGTCAGTCACGGCGGTTTATCTTGAAACCTCGCGATGGGTGTGGCTCGGACGGGATTGTCGTGTGTGATCATTTTCATGCTGCAATTCAGCAAATGAAAGAAAATCAGATCCTGCAGCCTTGGTTACCCGGTCAGTCGATCTCGGTATCCGTGATTGCCAACGAACGTGGTGTCGAATTGCTTCCTGCTGTGACACAATCGATTGATCCGCAAACGCTGCAATATTTTGGTGGAAAAGGGCCTTTATCAGAAGTCTATCAAGCACGTGCCCATGCGTTAGTCCGTAAAGCTCTTACGGCAATGCCCAAACTCGGTGCTGGATTTGTCGGTTTTGATTTAGTTCTTGATGATGATGAACAAGGCGATCGATTGATTGAGATCAATCCGCGAATGACGACTTCTTACGTTGGACTACGGAAAATTGTCAGTGGTAATCTCGCAAAGCGAATTTTTAATTTAGAATCCGAACCACTTAACTACCGTCATCCTGGGCAATCGGTCGTGTGGACACCCGACGGTTTGGTAGAAACTGCTGGCCAGAGCTAAAATTCATACCATGACCGAATTACCTTCATTGTCTGTACTCGGAATCGATGTCGGTGGCGCAAATATTAAGTATGCCTTGATTCCCGGGGATACAAGTTGCATCGAAGGCAAGCGGGACACGCCGCGTCACGTGATCGCTCACTCAACTGTGTTTCCGATGTGGAAGGATCATGAGAGACTCGCCGATCAGTTGATTGCAGATTTTTCGCTTTTGCCAATGAAGCAGGTGGCTGCTTGCGGGGTCACGATGACGGGCGAGTTGGCCGACTGCTTCTTTGATCGCAGGGAAGGAGTCGTTCAGATCGTTCACGACGTCTCTGTCGCATGTCAAAAAAGTGAACTGCCTGATCCCCTTTACTACGGGGTGGACGGTGCCTTCCGTACTTCTTTGCAATGCGTGGGCAACGAAAGCCTGACTGCTGCATCGAACTGGCACGGACTTGCCAATTATATTGCCGCCACTGATTTTTCTGATGGGTTGCTTTTGGATATCGGGTCGACCACCACTGATTTGATTCCGATTCGAAAGGGATGCGTTGCGACCAACGCTATCACGGACTTTGATCGGTTGAGCGAAGGATCTCTTGTTTATCTCGGAGGAGAGCGAACGTCGATCGCGATGATGGTTGAATCATTGCTGATTGGTGGTAAGTGCTGCCCCGTGATGCGAGAGCATTTTGCAACGATGAAAGATGTGCGTGTGATTCTTGGTTTAGTGTCTGAATCAGTGGATGATTGTGATACGGCAGATGGTAAGCCGTGCACGATGCAGCACTGCATGAACCGCCTAGCAAGGATCTTAGGGCTAGGCTTTCATGATTTGGCTGAGCGACAGGCCGTCGATCTTGCAAAGCAAGTTCACGATGCCGCTCGCTTGAAAATTGAGAAAGCATTCAATCGAATCACCGAGAGATACGGTGCGAGCGAGCAATTAATGATTAGCGGTCACAGTGATGATTTGGTTCCGATTTTAGGTCAACAGCCCAAGCGGTACCTGCGCGAGGTGATCGGAGTGCAAGGAGCGAGAAATGCCCCCGCGGTCGCGATTGCGGGGCTTTTGCAAAAAAGGATCGCGGAAGAACGATGCGCGGCGGGGTCACCGCTGGATGGCTCCAATCGTAAAGGGTCGTTCCAATGAGACGCGTCGTCAAAATCGGCGGTAGTTTGTTAAAGTCGCCAGATATTTGCTCGAGGTTGAGTGACTGGCATAAGCAACAGGAGGTGGCTTATTCCCTTGCCATCGTCGGTGGCGGTGATCTAGTCAATGCAATTCGCGACATTGATTCCGTTATCAATAGGGATCAAGTATCTAAGGTGGGAAAAGCAACCAGCTTGGATGTCGAGGCAAGATTGGAAGAGGCGGAGGTACACTGGCTTTGCGTCAATCTACTCACTCATACTTTCAACATCATGCGGCGACGTCTGAACTGGCCAGCGATTGAAACCCGCGAGCAATTAGAGCAGTGGATTGAGCGTCCGTCAGCGTTGGGAACCACTACCCTTGTTCGTGTGGATACGTTTTATCGGCAGTCACTGCCAAGCGAAGTAAAGGAGGGCGATCGATCGATGCTTGATGGTCCAGCTAGCGATTTACCAGAAAATTGGGACACCACCACCGATTCGATAGCGGCACGACTCGCGAAGCTGGTTCATGCACAAGAACTGATCATCCTAAAATCCTGTTCTGTGCCAGATGGTTTGACGCTGACGCAACTGTCGGATGCGGGAGTGATAGATCGGGCGTTCCCACTTGCCGCGATAGGGATCGACCGAGTCAAAGTGGAGCGACTTTAGGCCACATTATCGCTCGCTCATTCAGATCCACCAGTTGGTGAATCGTTGTTCTCTGGCGTCACGGTCGCCGGAGGCTCGTTTGCAGGTTCAGGATTGCCTGATGGATCGCTATCTGAAGCGTTGTTGTCAGATGAACCCGCCTGCGAATCCCCTGAATCAGAAGCCGCAGAATCTTGGGAATCGGAAATCGACTTCTGGAAGAGTCTTGCGCGAATTCGGTTACCATGTTCCTGCGGGTCGCCGTCGGTTTTGTAAATTTCTACCGCTTCGTCCGATTGCCCGAGCCGTTCGAGGCACCGAGCGAGATTGTAGCGAGCCGATGGTTCCCAGAGTGACAATTGCGATTCGAGCAACACTCGCTTCGAGAACCAGTTCTCTGCGGTATCGTATTTGGCATCATCATATTGAAGAAGGCTAATCCAGTAGGTTGCCGTGCGTTTTCCGCCTCGCATGATCTGCTGCGCCTGTGCGAGTTGCATTTCATATTGTTGTTGATCCATGCCAAGATCACGTCTTACCCCATAGGCCTGCTGCAAATCGACGTCGGTACTTAACTTGTCAATCTCGAACTCGGGTGCACGCTGCGCGAGATACAGCGTACGAGCACCTTTCTTGTCTCCATCTTCCTCGTCGCTGAATACTCCATGCAAATGTCTCCATCGACCCAACGCAAGTTCTCGAGCCATGTCGATCGGAGCCTCAAGAATCGCCCAAGTTGAGCGATACCAAAAGGCCAGTAGTGGATCGCGTTCAGATGCTTCTAGCATTTCCTTTTCGTAAAGATCCGCCTTCAACGGGATATCCCAAAGCCTCACTCCTGCAATGCCCGGTATTTGATCGATGGCTGCGATTAAAGCGTCGATGTCTTGATAAATCGTTAAGCGTCGCTGACCGGTGAGCCCCGATTCCAGAAAACTCATTCTTGCTGCAGCCGCCTCAGGTTGCAAATTAAGCAACGCGATGGACTGCTGAATATCGTCTTTCGAAATCGGATATTCAAAGAATCCAGGCAGATTAAGCCGACGCATGATACTCGCGTCTTGTCTCGCCTGTGCGAGTGTTGCGATACCAATCTGCCCCGGGCCTGGGATGTACGTGCTAAGGTTGGGTTCAAATAAATACGCGTCGTCTCCGATCATGGCAGCAACGCACCACGGCACTAGTTCACCGGAGTTCGCATCTTGTCGAGCGAGAACAAATGCTGGGATTCCGGCTTGTTGACAAAGCTGAGTAAAAACACCTGAACGCTGTAGAGAATCACCGATGCCTCGCCAGAGTGTCAGGTAATCCGATTGCCGATAGCCCGCACCCTGCAGCACCATGCCGTGAGGCAATGCGGGAAGAGTTAATTGAGCCGGCGGAGGTGTTTCCATCGGTTCATAGGCAATGTTTCGGACGGTCCAGTCAAATAAACGCGAAATCGTCCTTAGCTTAAGCCCATCATTCTCACCCAGCACGGCTTCTTGATCTTTCAGCCAAGACGCCAACAACGGGTCATCACTCTCGGGTCGGTCGGCCCATTCAAGAACACGACGGAACAAGTAGGAATCTCGCAGATGACGAATGTCGCTCGATTGATAATCACTTGATGTGATTCGACGAGTCGCTTGGTCTGCAGGCAAAAGGTCGCTCACCAAACTGAAGGCTTCGGGAATATCAGCACCCTCGACTGGCCGGCCATCTTTCCAGCGGTTCAGGTGATAGACGATCTGGCGAGTTGCCTTTTGGTCGTTCAGTTCTACAAAATGACTCAGCAGTTCAAAGACTTCTCCTAAATCGTCTTGTTGCGACTGAGATTGCATCAGTGTTTGACGCTTGCTTTGAATCTTTCTCGCCTGTTCCAAGTCGCTGCCACAACCTGTGGCGGCCACTAAAAAAAGAATCGCAAGGATTCCCATCACGGAGTTCCCCATCACGGAGTTCCCGATCACGGAGTTCCCGATCGCTGGGGTTCGCGCAGATAGCTTTGTCGCTGTGGGTTGTCTTGTGAGGCGACACCATGACAGAACGAGTGCGTTTCGATCCATTAAACTTTTGATCCTAGCAAACGACATAGCAACACTGGCAAAACAAGAGAATGACACAAATCGGGCATTCAGCAGCCGACTGATGATCAACAAACGCAATCATTCGGCGGGCCGAAATCGCGACGACAAAGTTTACGAGAAAGCGTTCTCGCCGACCGCCTGATTCGCGGTAAACAGGCAAGAACACAATGACCCGTTCGTTAATAACTTTGGCTCTGCGTCTAGTGACGATCGGGGGAAGGCTAACAAGTTGGCCAATCACGCAAGTTGTAGGTAGCGTAGGGGTCGCGCCGCCGACAATGAATACGACCATTGGTGATTCGATCCGTCTCTCGGTGTTGGTCGAGATTCGGAAAGAGTGACCTAGTCCATGGAGATCGATCCACTGTGAGTCAGCGCACCGGATCATGACGATTCGCAGGCTCCAGTGTTACGTCGCAAACCGCAAAATCGTTCATTCTTTTGAAATACTCGTGAAACCAGACCCTTGCCAGACTTCGTATTTTGATTGTCTGCTGCCAAGGGACTGGTTGCATGGTATCACGGGATCTCTACCAGAAGCCTTTGAGGAAAAATCCCAGCGAGGAAAAACCGATCAAAAATAGGTCCGTTAGAGAGCCGTCACCAAAAATTTCAATTGAGAAGGGGCGTCCATTGGCCACTGGATGCGTCGATCCGCGTTGGTCTGTCACGAGTGCTGAGAAAGATCGATTTGGCGAATCGTTTCCCGCAGTGTCAGCAGTCGTCGGATGAGCGTGGGGAACTGATCGAGGGGAACCATATTGGGGCCGTAGCTCGGTGAGGTCTCTGGGTTGGGATGCGTTTCGAAGAACAAAGCGTCAACGCCAATCGCCACAGCAGCTCGAGCAAGCGGCTCCACCATCGCACGATTCCCTCCCGTTGCGCCGCCGAGGCCGCCAGGCTGTTGAACGCTATGGGTTGCGTCAAACACCACTGGCACGCCGAGTTGTCGCATCAGCACCAACGCCTGCATGTCGTTGACGAGGCGTCCATAGCCAAAGAAAGTTCCTCGTTCGCACAACATCACCCCACTCGCACCGCTTCCCATCACTTTTTGCACGACATACTGCATGTCCAATGGGGCCATGAACTGTCCTTTTTTGACGTTCAATGGCAAACCTGTCTTGGCCGCCGCAACAAGAAGGTCGGTTTGTCGTGCGAGAAAGGCGGGGATCTGAATCAGGTCACAAACTTGAGCAACGCTGCTGGCCTGTTCGGGGAGATGAATATCGGTCGTGGTGGGAAGGCCAGAACGCTTGGCAATTTCCTCGAGACCTCGCAGTCCCTCGTCTAGGCCTAGACCTCGATGGGCATCGAGACTGGTGCGATTGGCTTTGTCAAAGGAAGCTTTGAAAACCACTTGGATATCTAGTTGCTGATTGAGCGTGGCGAGCGTTTCGGCAATTACCATTGCCTGATCAACTGATTCTAGGACACACGGCCCCGCGATGAGCATTAACGGTTCCGATGCACCACAGCGGTACGGCCCCACCGTTACCGTTTGTTGCGTGTTCATGAGCAAGCCTGTGTGTTAATTGAAGGTCAAGTCGCCTCCAAACACAGTACCGTCTCGGACCGTTTCTACCAATCGCAAGTCCGATCAAAAACCGTTAGATCGCCCGAACAGGCGAGTGCGAAGTCAGAGGCACGTCGTGGGGGACAGATCACCCCGTAGCAGGATCGTCGTGGCATTATCCCTGAAACAGGATCCCCGTAGCAGGATCCTCGTAGCATTATCGAAGAGAAGAGCCTGACGTATCGGCGGCAGTTGGTTCCGTGCCGCTCCGGGATGAAATTTCACCGATCGAAAGCGTTTCGGGTTCAACGGTGATTGGGGAGATTTTGCGTGCTTCAAGGATTTCAGATTCGTCATTCGGTTCGAATCCACCCTCTTCTTGTTCAAGCAACTCTCGGACACGCTTCGCAGAAGGTTTTGCGGCAGTGTTTGCGATGAGCATCACAAAATCCTGACGCGTCGTTTCATCCACTTGTGAGATCCGTTTGGCGACATCGATCATCGCAGCGGTGTTTTGCTGGGACGCAAGGGAAACCTGCGACATGAATCGAGCGGTTTCGATGAAGTTATAATCGGCCGAGCGTCCAATCAGGCCGCTGAGCGTTCTGGCAATCAGATCGGCTCCTAGGTTGTCGATCTGAACAAAACAATCGATGGTGCCGGTGACTGTCGTCTGTCCCATACTTCCCGTGGCGTAACTACTACGGACCACGAACACGCCCCGTCCCCGGATTTTCCCAGCGACCATAGGTCCATCGTAAATTCCCTCAGCCGTGTAAAGATGCAGGGAAGAATCACCGTAGATGAGATCGACCGAGCATTCCGTTCCGCTGCCGTCTTGGGCGGTCAGGTGGTAGGGACCTTGTCGCTTGGTCTGAACTTCGGTGATCCCCATCAGTTCCCAGATTCCCACCATGACTTCGGGCTGGCGGGTTAGGAACAGGAACATTTCTGGCTCGCAGGTAATCGCCTGGGTCGGGAGGCGACGGTAGAGAGTTGGATGCTGAGCGATCCCAAGGATTCGGTCTTTTGCCTCGCTTGTGAGACGGTCGAGAGGTAGTTCGGCGATGATTTCTTGTCGCTGATCGTAGGGGCTTGGGGTCCCTTTAGACATTCGGAAAAGGCGAAACGGTTCGGTTGCTCCAGCTAGCTGGGCGTTCCCCAGATAAAGGGGAAGCGAGGCCACGGCGCAAAACAGCACCGCACCCAGCGATCGCATCGCTGATGATACTCGGTTCGTTCCCCCCGACACCGATTCCCCCTGATTGGATAGCCAACGTGGCACCGCTGACACCAAGTGTCCCACCAGCGGTGGAAACGGATCCTTGGCGACATCCCCTGCACGCACGTAGCGTCTTTGAGGAAATTTCGGCCAACAAGCGGGATAGAATTGAGAAAATCGCCACATTCAGTCAGCTTGGCGGTCGTGGGACTCGACACTCGGCCAGGTTTTTCGATAATCCGCTGATCGCCTCGAATTTCGACTCAAGCTCAGGTGTTTTGACCTTGGCTTGCTCGGTTTGAGAGATTCCTTGCAAGCAAGGTTTGGCAAGCGAGTTTTGCCTCGCAAAATTTGATCATCAAGAAATTGATAAGCATCGACATGCTGGTTAACACGCCCGCCAAGCCATGCTGGTGATTTTACTTCGCTGCAATCCATACGAACATTTTCCTCTTATTTCAGCAGACGAGCATTCTTCCGATGGCAAAAAAAACGATTGATCAAATCGAAGTTTCTGGTAGCACCGTTTTGATGCGTGTGGATTTCAATGTGCCTTTGGATGAAAACCAAACCATCACGGATGATCGACGGATTCGCATGGCATTGCCGAGTATCCGAAGTGTGATTGATCGCGGTGGCCGCCTGATTCTCATGAGCCATCTGGGAAGACCAAGCGGCGAAGGTTTCGAGCAGAAGTTTAGCCTCGCACCCGCAGCGGCGCGATTGGGTGAACTCCTGGGAAGCAAGGTGGTAATGGCGAATGATACGGTCGGCGAGGACGCGGAGGCAAAAGCAGGATCACTGGCCGATGGTGAGGTGCTGGTTCTCGAAAACTTGCGGTTCAATGCGGGTGAGAAAAAAGGTTGCGGTGAATTCGCCGGAAAGCTTGCTGCAATGGCCGATGCCTACTGCAACGATGCGTTTGGAACCTGCCACCGAAGTGACGCGTCAATGGTTGCTGTCCCCGAGGCGATGGCGGGTAAGCCGAGAGTGGTTGGCCACTTGGTTGCGAAAGAAATTCAGTACCTAACCGATGCGATTGGTAACCCGGCTCGACCCTTCGTTGCCATCCTTGGTGGTGCAAAGGTTAGCGATAAAATTAACGTGATCAATAACCTGCTAGGCATTTGCGATGCCGTCTTGATCGGTGGTGCGATGGCGTACACCTTCTCGCTGGCAAAAGATGGCAAAGTGGGTGACAGTCTTGTCGAAAAAGACAAAGTGGAACTGGCGAAAGAACTTATCAGTAAAGGCGGCGATAAGCTTCATCTGCCTGTCGATACGCACTGTGGTGACGATTTCGGAAATATCGCAACTTGTAATCATCAAGTGGTCGCTGCAGGTGAAATCCCCGATGGCTGGGAAGGAATGGATGTTGGGCCAGCGACTGCAGAAAAGTACGCAGCGATTATCAAAGATGCGAAAACTGTAGTTTGGAACGGACCGATGGGCGTTTTTGAAAAGCCACCGATGGATGCTGGCACCCAAGCGGTTGCTCAAGCAGTTGCTGACAGCGATGCGATCAGCATCATCGGAGGCGGTGATAGTGCTGCGGCAGTGGAACAACTTGGATTCGCCGACCAGGTGAGTCATGTGAGTACCGGAGGCGGCGCCAGCCTTGCTATGTTAGAGGGCGAGCGGTTTGCCGCAGTTGACCTACTGGACGAGTCTGACGCTTAATCTTGATTCTGTTGCTTGGAAGCACACCTAGTGAATACCACCACTGAAGCGAAGACCATGACGGCTGAAGACCACCGACTGTTGCAATCACATCGGCGAGAGTTGAATTGGCAACGCTGGGGGCCGTACCTTTCGGAACGCCAGTGGGGAACCGTTCGTGAAGACTACAGCGAAGGTGGTCAAGTCACTTGGGGTTACTTTCCGCATGATCATGCGAGAAGTCGCGCGTATCGTTGGGGTGAAGATGGCCTGCTGGGGTTCTGCGATCGCGAAGCCCGGCTGTGCTTTTCGGTTGCTCTTTGGAATGGACAAGATCCAATCCTAAAAGAAAGACTCTTTGGGATCACAGGGCCGGAGGGTAATCATGGAGAGGATGTGAAGGAGTGCTATTTCTACACCGATAGCACCCCCACGCACTCTTACATGAAAGCGTCTTACAAATATCCTCAAAGCCGATTTCCATACGAGGAACTCGTTGAAGAGAACATGAAGCGGACTCGCCAGCAGCGCGAGTATGAGTTGATTGACACCAAAATCTTTGATGACTCCAAATATTTTGATGTCACCGCTGAGTACGCCAAGGTGTCTCCGAACGATCTGTTGATGCGAATCAAGGTGACCAATCACGGTCCCGATGCAGCACCCCTGCATGTCTTGCCGCAAATGTTCTTTCGCAATACTTGGACTTGGCAGTGTAACTATGAAGGATGCACCACACGTCCATCGATGCAGTTGGTAGGAGGCGTGGTTCAAATGAATCACGAAACCCTCAATCAATTTTGGCTTGCTTGTGATGCAATTCCTCCGACGTCTCACGAAAAAACGAGGCAGCGTCACAGTCAGACATCTCGGAACAGCCAGACTCCTGCTCAACCATGTGGTGAGTGGCTTTTTACGGATAACGAAACAAATCGCAAGCGGCATCCGGATCTGCCTGGTGAGTCTGATTATTACAAAGACGCGTTTCATCGGTATGTCGTCGATTCCGAAACCAAAGCGGTTAATCCAAAGCATGTTGGGACAAAGTGTGGAGCGTTGATTGCGATCGAGTTGGATTCGGGGGAATCGCGAATCATCAAGCTAAGACTTACGCGAGCCAACGCTGTCTTTATCACG
>JADHOA010000056.1 GCA_016779185.1 Rubripirellula sp. | reverse complement strand
AAAAGAAGACCTATTTTCCATGTTTTGGTCAATCGTTCACTTTTCACTACGAGTGAAAGGAGCGCGATTATCGAGAAAAATGTCGATGCTGTGGTCACGATCACCGCGCTCCATCGGTGCATATCCACCTCGCTATCAAAGTCCAGCGAAGCCCAGTTATCTCCATATCCTTGTTCGGGTGCGAAAGCCCATCCCATCAGCGTGGAGACAATTGCTGTTAAGGATCCGATCAAGAGTGATGCGAGTGGAATTTGCGTTCCGGCCCTTGGCCACTTCCAGCCAAGTACGACGAAGAACGCGCCAACGGTGAGTAAAGCGATTGGAAAGTGTACCGTGGCGGGATGTAAAAAACCTTGTGCTATCCAGATTCGACTCGAAAGATTCCTGACAGGTTCTGGTTCTGTTTTATCGCTAACAATGCTCTCGCTATCAGCATCTTCTGAAAAAGTCACCCCATCATCTGGCCAAACGGCGCCTTCTTCGATCCAAAAGCGAATGAGTGCGATTTCCGTGGTGCTCAGGGGACCGCCCTTAGACGGCGGTGGCATGAGCATATCTGGATCGTCGGTGGCGAGGTAATCGGCGTAAAGTGAACTGCTTTCCGAATCACCGGGATCGATGAAATCCATCATGACGTCATGATCATCTACTCTGAAATCATTTTTTGCGTCTTCAGGTCCATGGCATGACAAGCAGCGATTTCTAAGGATCGGTACGATATCTCTTTGAAAATCGATTAGCGTTCTTTGCTCTCCTAAGCCAGTTTTTGGATCAGTCTCGATAAGATCCGTGGTTTGAGCGTTCAATCCATGAGAATGGAAGAATAGATAGTTTAGTGCATAAAAAATTACAACGAGGGTGAAACGGTGATAACGCATGGATGAGTAATCTTTTATTTGCTTGTTTGATTTAAGGAAGCCGATACACGGGTCCCCTAATATTGTTCGAAATCGATCTTAGGCAGACGTGAATTTTCGCAAGCTTTTTTGAGACTTTCAAGCTCGCCCATTCGTTTCAAAACCCGCGTGGCGAATAATTCTGATGAAAAATGGTTTGGGTGCTGATGCGGTAACCGAATTTTTTCGATTCTAAATCCTTTTCTGCTACTAACTGGTGCGATCAAGATTTTCGAATGCACGGTTTAACCCTAAGATGCGAATCTCTTCAAGGACGCTATCTCTAGAGCAGTCAGAAATTGTTTCGCTAATTTCATCCGCTAATAGCTGCGCAAATCTAATTCTTGCTTCATTTAATAGCGTTCGAATTTCGCTTTCGTTCAGCTTTAGTCCTGCTGTGGTAGCTACCTCAACACCCAACATCGATAACGCAGCCGAGGGTTTTGCCGATGAGGCGTGGAAAACGGAATAAATCGGCGAGTTAGGATTGGTGTGTTCGAGCCGTTCTAACGAACGCCAAGCTCTTTCTAAAAGGCCGTCACGCCAGCATCGCAACCAAGCGGTAGCGTTAGCGTGTAGTTCCGACTCGATCCACTGGAATGCTTCCGATTCATTCAAAGCGCTGCAGTGGCTCAATGTTTGGTTTTTGATACTTAAGATCAAGTAATCTCTTAAGCGAGGTGAAGTCGTTTGTTGGTAGCCTTCGTTGACAAGCCGCTGGATGATTGTTTGTAGGATGGCGTTGCTATAGTCTTTGCTTCCGAGGCCCTCGCTGATGAAGCGTCGCAGATTGCATACATAGCGAAGCACAAAACTCGCTGGGCTTTCTGCGGTGTCCCATCGATATTCCGGTCGATTAAATCGAATGCATGATTCTTGGTTCATAATTATCGGTGCCTTAAGCACGGCCAAAATCGGAGGCTTTGTTAATCGACAATGTGCGAGAGCAAGGCCACCCAATTCAATGTTTGTATCGAGTGGCAACAATGCAAATGGCTTTGAATTCTTGTGGTGATTGAAAGCCTTCTGCTTGTTGATTAGTCGTGCCTTATGGTTCGGTGAGTGTGAAAGGTTGATCAATCCTCTGGATAGACTCTCCATTAGGGGTCTGAAGTTCAAAAATCAGATTGTAGGTGTCCGGTTTTAGATCGTTTGTGAGTATCTGAATATTGAATTTCTCAATCTTGCCTTGGCTTGGTAGGCGTTTTGGCGAAAATTTCACGGCGAAGGCGGGCCGAATAATTTCGTTGGATCCAGTCGGGCTAAGTAAGGTGGTGACTTGTACCACCGTATCGTTTGAGGCGAATAAATTCTTTGGGTCTTCTTTTCGACTTTTTGAACCATTCTTGATCGACAGTGAAAAAATTGCTGCGTTTGGAATCTGGAACGAAAGCTCCTCAGAAATCAAATCAATCGTTAATGGTTTCACGGATTGAGGAGATACACGAAGTATTTTCTTGGGTTCAACGGTATTGGTAGTTTCCTTGACCAACTCACTGGCAATCCGTTCCTCGGATCGATTCCATAGAATAAAAATAAAAATCAGAAGTGCTGTTATCGTGATTGTGACATAGAGCTGCGAGAGACTCTTTTTGGGTTTGGTTGGTTTCTCTAGACCGCTGCCTAGTGTTGTGGTTGTGGTTGGCTTGGGAGATTCTGTGTTAATACTTGGCTCTTTAGTAACGATTTGTAACGCTGCATTACTTTGCCGTTCGCACAACTCGCGTGATTCAAGGATTCGCTTTGCAAGTGACGTTGCTGTTTTCGGCCGGTTGCGTGGTTCTTTCTCTAAAAGCTGGTGTATTAGGTCGCAAAGTGGAGACGGAAGATCCGGCTTAAGGCTTTGGAGCGAAACAGGGGCTTCACAGATATTCGCGATCAGTTGCTCGGGTACGGTTTTGCAGAGTAGCGGCGGCTTTCCCGCACAAACTTGATAGAGGACAACTCCCAAGCTGTAGAGATCACTACGGTCGTCAAGTGGCTCGCCACGTGACTGTTCTGGAGAGAGGTATGCCGGACTTCCTAGCACCGAGCCGCGATGCGAGAAACGGTCGAAATGACCACCAGCAATTGCGAGACCAAAGTCCAGGATTTTTGCTCGACCCGATGGTGACTCAATCCAAATATTTGCCGGCTTGATGTCGCGATGGATGATTCCTCGCTGGTGTGCTGCTGCTAGGCCAGAGGTGACTTCCATCGCTAGACGGAATATTTCATCCTGAGAGAACCTTTGGTTTTCTTTGATGAGCTGATTGAGAGGTTTTCCTTCCAGCATTTCCATTGCTAGAAACGGCGTGCCTTCGTGAACGCCAACTTCAAAGACGGTAGCGACATTATCATGCTGCACGGCAGCCATCGAACGCGCTTCTTCAACAAACCGTTTACGCCCTACCGCTGAATTCGCCCATTTTTTCCGCATGGTTTTTAAAGCGACATTGCGTTTTAGGCGATTGTCTCGAGCTCGAAAAACAGCGCCCATACCGCCCTCCCCTATCAGCTCTAGAACACTGTAGGGCCCGATACGCCCCAATTCGTCCGATGTCTGGGCTGGTTCAAGAAACTCGAATGTTGATGGCTCAACGGGCATTGGCATACCTTGCCGAGTGGAGGGGATGATCGGTAAATATAGCCTTTTATCTTGGCAAACGTGCTCGATTCGATCGTGTTTGCGCGAAAGAATAATCTTTGTCCGGGGTTGCCAAGAATGGTTGGTTCTCGGCATCTTTGTGAGCATCGATACCCCTCCCCTTCCCTCTTTGGAAATTGGAATATGCAGACAAAACGTATCGCGATCGCAGATTTGGGGGACGGAGCGGTAGTGGAGCAGGCATTTCGGGTCACCGATAAGCAGCTTCGTGTGAACCGGCAAGGCGGGAAATACCTTCTGCTTCGGCTGGAAGACAGAAGTGGAATCATTGCTGCGATGATGTGGAACGTTGATGATCGCGTATTTGATTCATTTGATCGGACTGATTTTGTGCTCTGTCAAGGAAGAACACAAATTCATAATGGCGGTCTTCAGATCATCATTAATTCAGTCCAACGTCTGGATCCCAACGAAGTCGATCACGCAGATTTTGAGAGATTTGATCGAGAAAAGTCACAGAATCTGCTCTCGCGACTGAGAGAGTTACTTGAGAGCGTCAAGGATGAATCGCTGAGGAAATTAGGTGATGCATTCATGGAAGATAAAGCTTTTCTAAAGGCCTTGGCAGTTAGTCCAGCGGCAATCAGTCATCATCATGCATTCCCCGGCGGATTGTTGCAGCATACCGTTGATCTGATGGAGCTGGTCGCACTTATCTCACCTCGATATCCTCAATTAAATCGAGATCTTTTAGTGTGCGGTGCATTCCTGCACGATCTTGGCAAAGTGGAAGAGATGTCTAATTCGGGAGAAGCTAGTTACACTGACCGTGGACAGTTAGTTGGGCATATTGTCATCGGTGTCCAAATTCTGGGTGATAAAATTAATGAGGTCCGCTTACAGGATCCCCGCTTGGTCCCGGATGAATTGCGATACCAGTTGGAACATTTCATCGTCAGCCATCATGGGTTAATGGAGTATGGAAGTCCTCGTATACCAGTCACCTTGGAGGCATTGGTTTTGCATCATCTTGATAACCTAGATGCCAAGCTGGCATCCTTTACCAATGTGATCGAAACGGACGTGTCAGTTGGTGGTAGTTGGACCAACTATAATCATGGGATCGGTCGAAAACTTTGGCGTGGCAGATAGGTTACTGCGATAGACCGGTATCGGTGGAACGTCTGATAGAGTGTTTCCGACAAACAGATTTGACATAACAAATTGCATTGGCTGAAAGGAAATGTCTCGGTGATTCATTCTTGTATCGTCTTGATCCAATTGGGGCGTCCTCTGGCCTTGTTTGTGGCTTTGATTGCACTGGCATCCCATAGCACCTTCGCAGATGCGAAACAGGCAATCGATTTTTCTCATGAAGTTGTGCCGATTCTTCGACGTCACTGCGTCGACTGTCATGCTGGTCCGCAGGCAAAGGGAGGTCTGTCCATCAATGGGAGAGAGGAGTTAATCGATTCTGGCACGGTTGTAGTTGGTGAAGCTCTGGCATCTGAACTGGTTTCTCGTCTTGTTGCAGAAGATGCCGACATTCGAATGCCACCACCTGATCGTCCGCAAGTCTCTTCGAAAGAGTCTTTAATCCTAAGGAGATGGATCGATGAAGGTCTTGTTTGGGAACGCGGGTTTCGTTTTGACGCGGATCGTTACCAACCGCCAGTAAAATTGAAGTCAGTGAATGTCAGTCATCAAACCGAGAGTGCGATTAACCCAATCGATGAAATTCTCAGGCGAGAAAATTACATTGCCGAAAACGCGGTAAGCGATGAATTGTTTTATCGTAGAGTTTCATTGGATCTTTTGGGGCTGTTACCGAAAGTTGATCAATCTCGCGAATTCGTTGCCGATCAGCGTTCTCAAAAGCGACAGATCTTGATTGATCAATTACTTACGCAGTCGATCGATTACGCCGACCATTGGATGAGTTTCTTCAATGATCTATTTCGAAACGACTATAGTGGAACGGGGTTTATCACAGGCGGAAGGAGGCAAATCACTAATTGGCTTTATGATTCACTCCGAGAAAATAAGCCGTATGATGCGATGGCTAGAGAACTTATCGCTCCCATTGGAGATGAGACGAGCGGTTTTGCAGATGGAATCCGTTGGCGTGGAGAGGTAAGTGCGGGGCAGACCGTAGAGATTCAGTTCGCACAAAGTGTTGCACAGGCATTTCTCGGCATCAATCTGAAGTGCGCTTCATGTCACGATAGTTTTATCGACCGATGGAAACTCGAAGATGCCTACGGTCTTGCTGCTATTTACTCAGCTCGACCACTAGATCTGTATCGCTGTGATCAACCATTGGGACGGGTGTCCAGCCCGGCATGGCTATTTCCTGAGATTGGCCAGGTGGATCCAGACGCGAGTAGGAAAGATCGTCTATTGCAATTATCCGTTCTGGTGACGAGTCCTGATAATGGCAGTTTCTCAAGGGCCATCGTTAACCGTATTTGGTACAGGTTGATGGGACGAGGTATCGTCCATCCGGTTGACGCGATGCAAAGTGAGCCATGGAGCGAAGATTTACTTGATTTTCTGGCGCAATTCCTGATCGACAACGACTACAACCTAAAGTCTCTTCTGCGGCTCATCGTAAACTCGCGAGCCTATCAATCAGAATCCGTGCAAGGGAACGGAAGACCTGATGATACGTTTCGGTTTGAGGGACCGATGACTAAAAGGCTAACGGCGGAACAGTTTTTAGACGCAGTATGGCAGATCACCGGCGCTGGCCCGGAGCAGTACGATGCTACAGTTAGCCGAGACAAATTTGATGAAACAGCAGGTGATTTACCACGTTTACAGGCGGATTGGATTTGGGGAAGTTCTGCTGCCGAGGATTCTGTACCGCCGGCCGGTGAACGTATTGCTTTTCGCAAAATATTCAATTTTGAAACAGTTCCCCACAAAGCAGGTGCCGTCGTTACCTGTGACAACTCTTTCCAGCTTTTTGTCAACGGAAGTTATCTTGGAACGGGAGATAACTGGTTGTCCCCAGAGGGGTTTATATTCACCGATATGCTGACGAGCGGTGAAAACGAAATTATCGTCGTCGGGAATAATGCAGGAGATTCGCCCAATCCTGCCGGTCTCTTTTTTGAGGCTCAATTCACAATGCCGGCTGGAAATACTCTATCAATTTTCTCAGATGCAAGCTGGAACTACAGTGGCGATGTTTCCGTGAACCAGAAAGATCTCCACCGGGATTCAACAGCCGAGTGGCAATCAGTCACGGTTTTGAAGCCACTAAATGTATGGGAGCAGGCGGTTGAACGCTTGGCTCCCAGTGTTTTGCATCGAGTTGTGTCGGGCAAGCGGTTGATGGCTCGTGCCGCCCTCATGAAGAACGATCCTTTGATGAAGTCGCTTGGGCGACCCATGCGTGAGCAAATTGTTACGATGCGACCAACGGATTTCACTGCGTTAGAGGCAATGGACTTGTCAAATGGTGATGCTTTTTCTGAGACCTTAAGAAATGGATCCCTGAAACTCCTGAGAGATACATCAAGGCCGATACCCGATTTGGTTGTCTATCTTTATGAGTTTGCGTATTCTCGGAAACCAACGCCTGAGGAGTTAGAGATCACCCTGCAGTACCTTGGTGCTAAACCGAATGAGAATCAGCTTTCCGATTTACTATGGTCCATTTTCATGAGCCCAGAGTTTTTGTTAGTTCGTTAGCCAAAAAGTGCTGCCTAGCTGAAAACGCGAAGTCTTTTTTACAGTCTATTGGCTCTCAGCCTTGAAACTATCTTGATGTGTGTCCGTTTAGATATTTGTCGGCATTCTCGCAACCACTGATAAAAGCTATGACTTACGAGATTGATAGAGAAGCCCCTCATGAGATGGTAAGACGTGATTTTTTGCGTCGATTATCAATGGCTTCGGCTGCAAGTTTAATTGCCTCTGAGCCCAAAAGGCTTCTAACTGCGAGCGATCAGCTGGATAGCCCAGAGGCTTCTACTTTGAATCCAGTTGCCACTGCAGATGCTTGCATCCTGTTGTGGATGGGTGGAGGCATGGCAGCTCCCGATACCTTTGATCCGAAGCATTACATACCGTACCGAAATGGTTTGCCGGTCGCGGAGATGCTTAGCACGTTTCCAGCAATTGAGACCAGTGTTGATGGATTGCAAATTTGTCAGGGTCTGGAAAATCTCGCGTCTGTGATGGATCGAGGGACTTTGATTCGATCTGCAATACAAGAAGACTTGGGAAGCATCTTGCATTCTCGACATCAATATCATTGGCACACTGGTTATGTGCCTCCACAAACCGTTGCTTGTCCTCATTTGGGGGCGTGGATAGCAAGAGTTCTTGGCAGAAGAGATTCTTTCATTCCTCCGTTCATTAATATCGGTCAAAGGCTCGAAGGTGTGGGTGAAAGTGAAGAGCTGAAAGCTTTTACCACGGCCGGTTTTTTCGGCAGTGAATTTGGGCCAATGAATCTTCCTTACCCAATGGATGCAGCAAAGGCAGTCAGGCCACCTGCCGGAATGACTGAGGGTCGTTTTTCGGAGCGAAGAAAATTATTCGAACGATTACTCGACAGTAGCCCAGATCGCAGGAAACTGAGTGATTATCAAACGCAGTCAATTTTGCGATCTTTGGACGGCGTTCATAAGTTGTTGAGCTCAAAAGATCGTCATGCTTTCGATTTAAGTTTGGAAGATGAAGTCTCTCGAAGTCGATATGGTGATACTCGATTTGGGCAAGGTTGCTTACTTGCTCGAAGACTCGTTGAATCGGGCGCTAGGTTTATCGAGGTAACGACCGAATATGTGCCATTCCTTCATTGGGATACACACGCTAATGGTCATGAGACAGTTGCGAGGATGCATCGTGAAATTGACGCGCCTATCGCGCAGCTAATTCTCGATCTTGAACAGAAAGGTTTATTAGATCGGACACTGGTGGTAGTTGCCTCGGAGTTCAGTCGCGATGCGTTGATTGAAGGGGTTCCAGGGTCTAGTGCCGCAGATCAGGCAACCGAGAAGGTCGATGTGGTATCTGCGATGAAGCATTATGGTCTTCATCGACATTTTACCGGCGGCACCAGTGTTGTGATGTTTGGGGGTGGTATGAAACGCGGTTTTGTTTACGGTAAAACGGCAGATAGACGCCCTTTGGTGGCCGTGGAAAATCCAGTATCTATTGCCGACTTGCACGCCACTATTTTGACAGCTTTGGGAATCTCTCCAAAGACAGGTTTTGATGTAGAGGGTAGGCCGTTTTACGTTACAAAAGACGGACACGGTTCATGTGTGACGGAGTTGTTCGCATAAGACTACCGGTTGCATACAGCGTTTAAGCATGTTGGGTGTTTTTCGAAAAGGTCGATTTGAATGAGTTTGCACAAGAAGGCAGTGATTCTTTTGTCCGGCGGACTAGACAGCGCGACTTGTCTCGCAATTGCCAAAAATGAAGGCTATGAATTACACGCAATCAGCTTTCAGTATGGACAGCGGCATTGCTATGAACTGGAAAGAGCGAAAGCTTTGGTCGAGAAGTTTGGAGTGCAGAGTCACCGCGTGATTGAGATCAATTTGGGCCAGTTCGGATGCTCTGCGCTAACCGACATCAATCTAGATGTGCCCAAAAACGAAGATGTAATCGGAATTGGAAATGTGATTCCGATTACTTACGTGCCGGCACGAAATACCGTTTTCCTTTCGTTGGCTTTGGCGTTCGCTGAGACCATTTCGTCTCAAGACTTGTTTATTGGTGTAAACGCGTTGGACTACAGCGGCTATCCGGATTGCCGTCGTGAATACATTGAAGCCTTCGAGAAAATGGCCAATCTTGCTACGAAGCTTTCAGTAGAAGATTGCCAGACGATACGTATCCACACGCCGCTTATTGATATGACCAAGGCGGAGATTATCGAGTGTGGTCTTAAACTTGGGGTGGACTACGGGATGACTTTATCGTGTTACGATCCTTACGAAGGTGGTGTACCTTGTCAAAAATGCGACGCGTGTTTGTTGCGTCTCAAAGGCTTCAGAGAGAACGGGATCTCTGATCCAACCGTGGTCCCTATTGACTAGAAAGGGATGCTTAAGAGTCGTTGATTGGATGAAAGGCGGGTAATCGCCTCGAATAAGAAATCGATCAGCAATAAAATGTTAAAAAAATTGGTAATCGTCGGTAGCTTCAAAAGCAGAAATAAAATGGCGGATTTCTGTCGGCTCTTTTGCGTTGCGAGGCCAGCGAATCGCGATCACATCAAATCGCGATTTTGCATCCAGTGATTGATTTCGCTTTAAATAGCGTAATGCTGCGCGAGTGATTTGTTGCTGTTTTCGATAGTCCACTCGCTCCGCTGGGTGCCCGGGTTTTGCAGTTCTAAGCGTTTTGACTTCGATAAATACAATTGTTTCCGAGTTGTTATCGTTCGCGATAATGTCGATTTCTCCCGATGCATCTCGTTCTCGGACAGCGAGAATTTGGTAGCCCCTTTCGCGAAGGTGCGATACCGCAAATTGTTCCCCCATCTGGCCGGTGTCAATGTTTGGCATTTGGTCGAATTGTTGTGTCTCGCGACTTTTTACGAAGAGAATTTTCAACGCAAACTTTGATTTCCAGTTCGTTTGTTTTCTCCTAGATGTAATTGACGCGAAGCGGACGGGCCACTGCTTTAAGCCCAAAAAAAAGCCACCACAGTCAAGCTGCAGCGGCTGAATGGTATGGTTCACCTGCCTCGTGGGCAACCGTCGCCCAGAGCTAAGGACGTTACGACCGTCTTCGCTCTTTGAGTCTAACGGCCTTTCCAACACGATCGCGAAGGAAGTAGAGTTTTGCCCTGCGAACAACAGCACTTCTCTTTACTTCCACTTTCTCAATTCGTGGGCTGTGGAGTGGAAACTTTCTTTCTACCCCTTCGCCAGCAACGATACGTCGCACGGAAAACATTTCACGGCTACCGCTTCCGCTGCGTGCGATGACGACGCCACTAAAGACTTGGATTCGTTCTTTGTTGCCCTCGAGAATCTTCAAGTGAACATCAACGGTGTCACCAATGTCAAATTGTGGTGGGTTTTCTTTGAGATAGGATTTTTCAACAAGATCTAAAATTGCCTGAGACATTTCGATTACTCAATCAATGGTTAGGTTTGTGTTTGTCAATCTAAGTTAGTTTTCGAGGGGGGTGTCGCTGCTTAGTAAGTCGCTTCGACGTTCCATCGTGATTTGAAGGCTTTGCTCTTCCCGCCATTTGGCGATCGCCGCATGATCTCCTTCCAATAAAACCTCTGGAACGCTATGTCCTCGAAACTCTCTTGGTCTTGTGTACTGAGGAAATTCAAGTCGCCGGTTGCCCTGACTAAATGAATCTTGAATGTTGCTTTGCTTGTCTCCAAGCATACCCGGAATGAGTCTAGCAACGGAGTCGATCATCACCATTGCAGCAGCTTCGCCGCCGTTAAGGATAAAGTCACCGATACTAATCTCTTCGGGTTCGAGGATATCAATCACTCTTTGGTCAAATCCTTCGTAACGACCACAAATCAGCATTACTCTCTCGCGTGAAGCGAGTCGTTCAGCCATTTTTTGATCAAACTGTTTTCCTCTTGGGGTTAACAGAATCTTGTGCATCGAACGTGAGTCTAGTTTTTCCACATGTTCCACGCACTTTACGGTTGGTTCAACCTGTATCAACATCCCCGGGCCTCCGCCGAATGGTTTATCATCAACCGAACGGTGTACGCTTGGGGGAGCCCAGTCTCTAAGGTTGTGACGATGGATTTCAATCAAATTGTTCTTGATTGCTTTCTCGACTAAACCTTGTGAGACGTAGCCATCAAAAATGGAGGGGAATAAGGTGACGACGTCAAATCTCATCTTCGGCTAACTCAGTATTCTCTGAAGATTATCTTGATGAATTGATTCAAGCGTTCGCACAGCATTGTCTTGCCTTTGGGAGTGCCAATGGTTCCAATGGAGTTAATTATTCCGTCTCTTCTTCTGTTTACTCGCTCGCAGTTTCTTCTTGAGTCGCAGTGACCTCTTCACTAGCGACTTCCTCCACTGCATTTTCCTCAGCCGCTGGCTCTTCGGCTTTGGGCTCTTCTTTTTTCTTCGCCGGCTCTGGTGGAGCAGGAGTGTAATCTTTGCGTTTTCCTAGTCGGTCGAGTGCTGCGTCGCGAGCTTCTAGGTGGCTTCCGTTGGTTCCGTACTTCTTGATGAGCACGCCTACTTTGTCACTGGGTTGCGCCCCGACACTTAGCCAATAGTCAACTCGATCGCCTTTAAGGGAGACGCGGGCATCAGTTTCGGGACACATAGGATCGTAAGTTCCAAGTTCCTCGATCACGCGTCCATCGCGTGGGCTTCGCTGATCCATCGCGCAGATGCGATAGAACGGACGATGGGTACGTCCCATTTTTTTCAAACGGATTCGAACTGCCATAGGTTGTTGTCTCCAAGTCAGATGGGGTTCAACTTCAGTTAGACCTCCTGGGATCCAGTTTTGGCAAACTCTGGATGCCGGGTCGGTGCTGGAACATCCAGCACTTCTTTCGCTTATTACCTGAGCAACATTTAAGATTGCTCAACGACAATCGGGATTACTTATTGCCTCTTTTCATTCTTCGAAGCAATTTATCACGATCACGTTTTTGTTTTGCTCTTTCTGACGCACTTAAACGTTTGCCTGTACTTTTCTTGATTTTCATTCCCCGCATTGAGGGATCTGACATCGCGCCACTGGCCTGCAATTGTTGCATCATTTTCATGCGATCGCCAACGCCTTGCCCGGCCATCCCCTGCATCAGAGGCTTCATGACCTCAAACTGTTTAATGAGTTGGCTAACGACGGGTGTTTGAACGCCAGCACCTTTCGCGATGCGATTTCGCCGATGCGCGTCAATTATTTTGGGGTTGCGGCGTTCCGCCATCGTCATGCTGTTAATGGCACCAATCGTTTGTCGAATGCCACCGGCAGCTTCATCGCTTTCAAGCACATCTTTGAATTGATTCATTCCCGGCATTAGGCCAATCATTTTGCCCATAAGCCCGGGTTTCGCGACCTTTTCCATCATCTTTTTGAAGTCATCGAGCGTGAAGTCTCCCGAAGCCATTTTCGCTTCAAGTTCTTCTCGCTCTTTTTCATCAACGATCCGATGTGCTTCTCTGGCCGCTGCAACGATGTCCCCCATTTGAAGGATTCGTCCTGCCATGCCTTCGGGCCGAAACGGCTCTAACGCATCAAAATGCTCGCCGGTGCCGATAAATTTAATTGGCACGCCCGTGACATGTTTTACCGATAGGAGAGCACCGCCCCTCGCATCTCCGTCGAGCTTTGTCATGATGACGCCGTCCAGTTCTAATGCTTCATTGAAAGCACCAGCACTGTTGACTGCGTCTTGTCCAGTCATGCCGTCAACAACAAGATACACCTGATCAGGACCGACCTTTTTATCGATCTTTTGAAGTTCAGCCATCAACTCTTCGTCAATAGCCAAACGACCAGCAGTGTCAAGAATGACGACTCGAGCGCCTTCCTGTTCGGCTTTTGCGACACCCGCTTGGCAAACCTTCACTGGATTGCTGTTGCCTGGGTCGCTAAAGACAGGAACGCCAAGTTGCTTGCCAATAACGTGTAGCTGATCAATCGCTGCAGGTCTTTGAAGGTCCGCAGCAACCAACATCGGCTTGATATTTTCTTCAAGCAGAAGTTGAGAGAGCTTGCCGCAAGTTGTTGTTTTACCGCTACCCTGAAGACCGCAAAGCATAATGATCGTTGGGCCATCTTTCTTCAGATGAAGAGAGGGGTCGACCGGACCAAGAATACTAGCCAATTCGCCGTGAACGATATTGATGAGTTCTTCGTGTGGACGAAGACTTAACAACACTCGCTTTCCCATCGCCTTTTCGGTGACGTGGGCCATGAAATCTTCAACGACCCCATAGCTGACATCAGCTTCCAGCATGGCTCTTCGCACGATATCGAGACCATCGCGCATATTGCTTTCTGTCAGCTTTCCTTTTCCGGATAAGCTTTTAAAAGCTGATTGGAGACCTTCTGAGAGAGATTCAAACACGTTGGATGATAGATTTTGTTAGAAGCGAATCGAGCTACACGCAGAAATGACGTGTCATGGACAGTGTACAGATTGACAGTTGTCGTGATGGTTTCACGACAATGCGGGCGTCCGTCCTTGAATCAAGTCGCGTAGTCTACGCTCACCCCCTAACATTTGTAAATGCAATCGGGCGGAAAACCGCTGAAAACACCGTGGTTAACTACTTTGATCGAGCAGAATATTTAGAACTTCGCGGTGCAGTTTGCCGTTTGTGCCAATGCCGTTACCCCCACGTGGAGTGGTATTGCCGTTCCAGTCGGTAAAACAGCCCCCAGCTTCTCGAAGGATGGGGATCATTGCGGCGACGTCCCAGGGGTTGCAGATTGCGTCAACCATGACCTCGGCTCGGCCTGTCGCGACCATGAGGTATCCGTAGCCGTCTCCCCAGCTACGACTCACCCAACAGGTATCTTCCAATTTCTGGTACGCGACACCGGCATTCTTTTCTCGAAACAGATCTGCTTGGCTGGTTAAGAATACTGCTTGATCTAGCTGACTCTTCTCGGAAACTTGGCACCGGGTCCAATTGTCACCGTCTGACTGGCGATACCAGCATCCAGTCCCGTCGGCGGCAAAAACCATTTCTCCTGTTGCAGGAATGTAGATCGCGCCCGCAACGGCCAATCCATCTTTTTCGATCGCGATAAGAGTTGAATATAAAGGCACTCCGCAAATGAAAGATTTCGTTCCATCGATGGGGTCAACGATCCAGCGGTACTCGGAAGTCCCGGACTTTTCCGAGAATTCTTCACCTTGCAGTGTGTCGTTTGGGTATCTATCGCCAATCAATTGTCTTGCTAGTGCTTCTGCTTCTCGATCTGCAATGGTAACTGGTGAGTCGTCTGATTTAGATTCGATATTTAAATATTGATCGCGGAAATAGCGTAGCGTGTGATGCCCGGCCGCAGTGCATGTTTCGATCAGAGTCAATAATCTCTGCTCGTGATCAGTGTGAAGCTTACGAGCTAATTCGGGGTTTTGTGAGGATAGGTCAGCTAGGTTCATCTCTTCATCCGAGAAATGGTGGTGCATCGCAGGAATTTCAGTGATGAGTGCCGCGATGAAATTCTCAATCGTCGATCGACAAGGGAGCTAAAAACCACCTGGGTCTTTGTCTACGCGGCATCACTCTGGGGAGGATCAAGCACCAGTGAATGGTAGAAAAGCATTGCCGCGCCAATTACCAACAGAGCGTCCGCGATATTAAAATTGGGCCAAGGATCAAAAAGCGGCACACCTTCAATTCGGAATAAAATCCAGTCGCGAACCCCACTTTTCCATTCAACTGGTAGGTGGTCATCCCACCAAAACCCCAGTCGATCGTATAGATTTCCTAGGATTCCTCCGCTAATCATGCCAAGTGTATAGGTAAGCCACTTTGATTGGTAACCACAAAAGCGGAACATCCAGAGGCTAATTCCAATGATTGCTACGACTGAAAACGCGGCAAAGAATAGCCCCTTCCCCGCTCCAACCCCGAAAACAGCCCCTGGATTTACCGCAGTCTGAACTCCCAGGAGTCCGTCAAAAATCCATTTTGGGTCAGATTCCCCGGGTAGACCGAGGCGTTCAAAAACGTACTGCTTGGTGGCCAGGTCTGCACTCAAGCCAGCGAGCGTTAACGCAGCAAACAGTACGAACCTAGAGAATAATGGACGCTGAGAACGGTCCGTTTGCGAGCGTGGAGTTTCATGAATCAAAGCGTTTTTCCCGTCTTGTGACTCGAGAGGCGGATTTTGTACCGATCTGTTCATGGGAAGCACATATGAGCTAATTTGCGGATGGATTTGATTCGAGTCGCAGATGGCTGGATCACACAAGTGCCGGAAGATTTAGTTACAAGCGGAAAAGTCCCGCTAAACGGTGTGTGATGGAAGAATTCACGTGTACCAAAAAGGCAATCTCGCGACAAATCAAAATAGTTTGTTTATTTTGTTAATTGGAGATAATCCGAACACCTTCGAGTTTTGTTGGTCTGAGGTCGTTATGCAATCTTGTTGATGACGGTACGCTGCATCTTCATCATGGTCTTAATTATTTCTTCGCCCCAAACCAAAACGCTTCAATGTGCTCGAAGGCGGTTGAGACCAGAACGTTTTATCGACACATTTGCAGATTTTTAAATTTCACTGCTGATTGGTTTAGTCATGTTGAAAACTGCCTCAATTCATAACGCGAAGCAAACCGATTTGGCTGTTCAGCGATGTATTAATCCCGCTTGTAATGCTTCTTATGATGCTCGATCGATCCGCACCGCATGTGATCGATGCGGCGACTTGCTAGATATTGAGTACGACTGGGCTCACGCTGCGGTGCCCTCATCTTTGAGTGATTTTGAGGAAGCTTGGGCACAGCGGACGAATCCCGTTCGCTTCAGTGGTGTTTGGCGCTTTCATGAATTACTGCCGTTTGTTCCTCAGGATCAAGTGATCACGGTTGGAGAGGGGCAAACGCTTTTGCAGCAGGCGAATCATGTAGCGAAGTATGTCGGAATGAATTCCAATCAGTTGTATTTGCAGTACGAGGGTATGAATCCTTCGGGGTCGTTTAAAGACAATGGCATGTGCGCTGCCGTCACTCATGCAAATATGATGGAGGCCAAGCGAGCCGCGTGTGCGAGTACCGGTAACACAAGCGCATCGTTGGCGCTTTACTGCAGTGCTACACAATTGATGCGAGCGATTAT
>JADHOA010000055.1 GCA_016779185.1 Rubripirellula sp. | reverse complement strand
GAAATCGCAAGTTTAGCGAAAACGGCTGTACAGAGATTAAAAATCGATCCGCCCAATCAAGACAATAGCCCGCTCATCAAGTCCCTTGAACTGACACAAGCTCTTGCTTTGGTAACCGATTCAAAAGGTGACCAATCGCTAGGCAAGGCAATCTTTGAAAAAGCAAAGTGTTCGACCTGCCATACGCTGTCACAACAAGAAGCACAAAAAGGCCCCTACCTAGGAAACATCGCCAAAACTTATAAGCGGCCCGAATTAGCGGTCGCGATCTTACAACCAGAAAAGACGATTGCGCAAGGGTTTGCAACCAACTCATTCCTGACATCCGATGGAGTCGTGCTAACGGGCTTCGTCACCGACGAGCAAAATGATCGCGTCGTTCTGCGTGACCAAAATGGAAAAGAGTACACCTTATTGAAAGAAGATATCGAAGTACGAAAGAAGCTCCCCACCTCAATGATGCCCAGCGGAATCCTTGATGAGTTCACCGTTTTTCAAGCATCTTCATTGATCGATTATCTCAATTCGCTCGCCACACAGAATGAATGAAACCCTTAAACTATTTTGCGGCAAAAGAATTCGGAACGGTACTTGGCATTAGCATGAAGTCGCTTAGACACTTACCGCTTTTGATCTGTGTTGCCTTCCTCTGCCCAAGACAGATTCACTCGCAGAGCCTGACGTCCCCGCAGAGCGTGACTTCGGGGATATCCCTTGAACCGAAATCCACGGTGGTCGTACTCGGTGATTCCATCACCTACCAAGCGCACTTCACCGAATACCTTAGAACATTCTTTGATACTCGATTTCCATTGGAAAGCGTCCATTTCATCAATGCCGGTATCCCAGGCCACCGCGCCGCGGATGCGATCATCCGTTTCGATCAGGACGTAGCAAGATGGAAACCACATGCGGTCATGGTGATGTTCGGAATGAACGATGGCGGCTATCAATCAATGCATTCCGACAATCGCTTTTCTGATTTCCAAAAAAACATCCGAGAATTAATTGCCCGCATTGAACAGATTGGTGCTGAGGCAATCATTCTTTCTCCAACACCTTTCGACTACCCAACGAGTCAAAAACGACAGGTTGATGAAACGTATCGCTTTCGTGGAAAAGCTTTCGCATCCGACTATGACTCGACGTTAGGTGATTACG
Source organism: Rubripirellula sp. (assembly GCA_016779185.1). GTDB lineage: Bacteria > Planctomycetota > Planctomycetia > Pirellulales > Pirellulaceae > Rubripirellula. The sequence goes on along the minus strand of JADHOA010000055.1, from coordinate 15,158 downwards.
CAAAATGGCTTCAGCAGTTTGCCGAGCAAAAACACCTCTTATTCATCAACTTGCATGAAACGATCAACCAACGACTGAACTCAAAGCGATCGAAAGACGCCAGTTTCACCTACACACCTGACGCGATCCACCCGGACCCCGCTGGTCATCTCTTCATGGCGTACACCATCCTGAACGAACTCAAACCAACGCGATATGAATTGCTCGACGTTACTTTTCAACACAAAGAAACAAGTTGGTTGGCAAGCTCCCAAAATGCTCAAATCAGAAACATCACCGGTGATCAAACAAAAATCTATTTCGAAATCAAGCTCGAGTCACTTCCTTGGAGGGTGCCGATCCAACACACACTGAAAGATCTTCGTTGGAAAAATCCATCGAATGCCGCCGAGATGTTTGAAGAACTACCGATTGAACAAGAATACAACCGCAGCGTCCTAAAAGTCTCCGGATTGTCGAACGCAAATTACCGACTGACCTGTGATGGCAAAAGAATCGGAGTTGTTAGCCAAGCCGAATTAGCACTCGGAGTCGACCTGGAAAGATTGAAGCAACTTCCATGGAGTCAGCAAGCTATGGAAGTTGCGATGCTGAATCGTCAAATTTCTGATGAAGTGGTACGACCGCTTCGCGATATTGCCTCACAGCGATTTCGGTTGATTCACGAAGGAGATGCTGAATTAGATCGTTTTGATCGCAAGCAAAGTGTGAGGATCAACGAACTAAAACGCAAAGAAGCAGAGATCCGCTCGCACATCCGCGAGCGTGCCGCGCCGAACTGGCACCAAATCCAGCTAGAAGAAATCAGGCTTAAATCGGAATGAATTATCACTCAATGCTTGAACTTCGGCTTCCGACAGTCACAACACGCCGCTTGCAACCGAAGTAAATCTTATCAACACCCAAAACTACTGGGCAACGTTTTGTGCCGCAAAATTATTTGCATGAAAATTCATGATGCGAGCAGCTGACTTTTGGTAGATCTGCCATGCACTGTGTTCGGCATTCGGAACGATGACGGATTCATGCTCGATCCCCAATTCTTTTAGGTGCCGCATCCACTCAAGGTTATTGGAGTAATTAAAACCTTTGTCTCCGACATGTACTAAAATCCTTATTCGGTCGGTATTCGGATCGTTCTTGATTCTTGCCGCGTAAGCCTTTGCTAGATCCCAAGCATTATCACCCTCTGCAAAAATCAATTTCTCTGACTCAGCTCCCGCGTTCTCAGAAATCTTCTTCTCCGTTGCATAACCTCCACCACCGGGTGAGGCACTACAGAAAAGGTCCGGATACCGGAACATTAGTCTCGCCGTACCTCGACCACCTTGTGAAAAACCTTCAATAGCGCGACCGCCACGATTTGCGATGGTTCGATAAGTACGATCAATGAAAGGGATTAACTCTTTAATGAAGACATCTGCTCCCTGAGCTTTGGGATCGTTGGGCATGTTGTAGTGGCTAACCGGACCACCATTCACAAAGACGTAAATCATCGGCGGAACCGATCCGGAATGAATCTGCTGGTGAATCAACTCGGAGAGTCGGATCGATTTATTCTCGTTGCCAGGCCTTCCACCATGGAGGTAATAAACGACGGGGAAGTTCCGAGTACGCCAGGTTGGATCAGAATATTGCGGTGGCAGGTAGATGCAGTAACCGACATCTTGCCCCAAGGAACGACTCTCAAACGCAGCGTGCTGAATATGTGGAACACGCTCCAACTCCTTCCGACTCAACGGATTATTCCATTTGAATGGAGCGGTTGATTTGCGTGTTACTTCTTGCTTTGACTTATCAGCCGCCTCTTGACCCTGTACCGTCATGCCTGAACCAAGACAGCAGAAGATTGCCAAAACAACGGCTTTGTCTGCGATCGAAATCATGTAACCACTTTCAAAAAAACCATACGGGAATTCACGACGTCCAAAATCGATGACAACTAGATGGCGATTCTCGATCGCAACACCTGATTGATAGACTACGCCCTATCGTTGGTCTAGGGCACTCGCACCTGCAACGACTGAACCACTCCGTGCAAAGGATTGGGTGCATCGTAATCACCGGCAGCCGACAGATCATCAAACCCAACACTCAGACTGTCTTTTGGCTGAACGGGAATTAGCCCGGGAGACGGACCTGATGCCACTAATTGTTTATCCACGTATAGCTGCATCTTTTCAGAATCAAGCTTCGCCTCTATTTCACAATGATCAGCCAGCTTTCCATCAGACTCGATACGAGTGACCAAACCATTCACCCGGACATCGAACGCGACCTTGCCGTTGTTCACATGAACCGCGTAACCGTGCTCGCGTCCCCCCTGCGCAACAACGACGCCGTCACCGATCAGGTCCATTATGACCGCATCAATTCGCAGCGGCGATTTAGCAATCTGTGGTGTTTCAATTTTCAGTTTTGGCTGCCTTGCATTCGGCCTGCCGCCTTGTTTTAGATCTTTGGAAACTGGCGAGGGATACTGCTCAAGAATCCCCTGAAGTTCACGAAGTGTTTCAGTCTTTTCGTCCGCAAGATTTCGTGATTCGAGCGGGTCCATCTGGTAATCGTACAACTCATATTCAGCTTTATCGATTGATTGCCCCTCCTCGAGCCATTGAACTAATCGATAACGCTCAGTGCGGATGGCACGTCCCATTTTCCTTTTTGGGTAGGCGTGGTACGCGTGATCGCGAACCCGAATCGCGGGATCCTTTAAAACGGGAACGAGACTCACACCGTCTAGCTTTTGTGGCACATGGGGAATCGGCAAGCCTGCCAGCTCCGCGAGCGTTGGAAAGATGTCGACACTTTCAGCCAACTGTCGAGTCGATGAGCCTGACCGAACTAAACTCGGTGATGCAAAGATAATCGGTATTCGATTTGCCTGTTCATAATTCGTATGCTTGGTCCATATCCCAAGATCACCGAGGTGAAACCCGTGATCACCCCATAGGACGACAATCGTGTTATCGGCAAGATTCAAGCGGTCTAGTTCATCCAAAACCTTTCCGATCTGTGCATCAACGTAACTCATACTTGCGTAGTAACCGTGAACTAGGTCACGTTTGAGATCATCACTGAAGGACTGATCGGATTCGGTGGGAACCGGCGTGTAATTACTGATTTCTCCTCCTCGCTTACCAGCTACCTGAGGTGAACCTTCGGGTAATTCCTCGAAGGTTGGCATGGGAAGCTGATCCCGTTGATACAGATCCCAGTACTTTTTTGGCGCGCTAAAGGGAAGATGAGGTCGCGCGAAACCAGCAACAATCAAAAAGGGGGTTCCATCATCTTGCAACCTTGCTTTAGCGGCGGACAAACGCCTCATCGTTTCGTTGGCAACTCGTCCATCCGCATAATCGGCATCCTCTGCAATCGGTGATTCAAAGGCAGCTCCTCGAGGCAGCGAGCGAATCTCACCGAGTCTCTGATTCGTAAAATATGCTTCCTCCCTTGTTAACTGCCCACCATCCGTACTTTTCGGGTCAAGATACTCAATGACCTTTTCATGAAAATGCGGAACCATAAACGAGGCAGAATCCCCCTGATTACCGTGTCCAATATGAAACACCTTTCCCAATGACTCGGTGTGATAGCCATGCTGGGCGAAATACTGAGGCAGCGTTACAGCGTTGGGAAGGATTTGCCGTAACTGACTCCCAAGCCCATAGAGCCCAGTTGATGTCGAGTGCGCACCAAGCATCAGAGTGAATCGCGACGGAGCACAGACGGCTTGGTTACAGTAAGCAAGGTCAAACCTCATGCCGCGTGAAGCCAACCGATCCATGTTTGGCGTGACAGCAATAGCATCACCGTAGCATCCCATCGCCGGCTTCAAGTCATCGACCAATATCATCAAGACATTCGGCTGTTTCGCAGCATGACCATTGGACTGGCCGAGAGAAATCGCCCCCAAAAGCCCAAGGACAAGGTAAAGATGTTTTGGAATGAGCTTCATATCACTTATTGATAAATCTAAAGAATTAAGCCACTGGTCTTGAGTCCATCTTCTGGATGGATTTATTTACGCCCCAATGTGCAGTTACAATGTGCAGTTACAAAGTGCAGTTACAAAGTGCAGTTACAAAGTGCAGTTACAAAGTGCAGTTACAAAGGAACCATCGGGAATGTCCTATTCAATCTGCAAGTTGCTAAAGACAGTATCCGAATTGACGACCCGTAGTCCAATCGATCCACGGTCGTATGTTGCATCATGGTGAATGATTTTACTTTCGCCTTCCAAGAACACCTCAATGCGATCCCCTTTGACGTCCACCGCAAGTCGTTGTTTGGAGGCGACATCAACCTTTACGAGCTCGCGTCGCATTTCCTGCCAACGTTCGCCGTCCATCTTTCCGAGAATTAACAAATTGGTCCTCGGCACAATCCCCGCAAAGTAGCCTCGCTGGGCATCGTAACCAACGGCGGGCCCGGTGACACGAAAAAGCAGTCCACCATCTCCCGCTTGCTGATCACCTTGAAAATCAATCGTAATTGCAGCTCGAAAATCATTCTCAACCCGACCCTCAAAGATCACCTTTTCTCCGGATCGATAGGTGTTCACCGGATCCTCTGGAACGATTCCCAATCGAATCGAGTCAGCGTCAAAATCGAACATTTGATGATGCCCAAAGTATCTGAATGAATCAAAGTGGACGGGCAATTCATTTTGCGTGCTACCGCTGGGTTTGATCAAGACTGTGCCAGAATCGATCGGCGAATCCAACAACGGAAACCCACGTCTCCCGACTTTCATTGGCTGCGCAAACACGGCCCTTCGCCAACCCGGATCCCGATCTCGCTTGGCATGATACACGTGCCACCACTGCTTTCCATCCAAAGATTTGACGAAACAAGAATGACCGACGCCATAGGTGGAGTCCGAACCTGCGAAGATCGGTTGTTCTCGCTTCTTCCAAGATTCGGGCTTAAGTGGATCCTCGCCGGCTAATTCCAGAAGCCCAAGTTTATAGGTTGGCAACCAAGACGCCCCACATGAATAAACGATCGAGACCCTACCCTTGGCTTTGAAAACCTGCGGCGCCTCATGCAGTCCGCGTTTGTCATCCATCGGCTCTACCCTCTCCCAAAGATAATCATCGTTGGCGCAAAGGCGAACTCGCTTACCTGATAACTTGGTCGGAGATTCCATCGGGGCTATATACAGATATTGTCGATCAGACTCCGGCTCATCCCAACCTGACCACACCGCATAAAGTTGATCCTGATGGTCGAAGACCGTCATATCAATCGCCCATAAATTGGGCGACTTTCCATCTTCACCGTCGCCTGTGGCGAAGGGACCGCTCAGTTCATACTCGCCGAGCGGATCATCGGTCTTGGCGGACAGGACATAAGCAAGATGATTCTTGTTCTGTCCATCAGAACCCGCGAAGTAGATTCGCCATTTACCGTCAACGAAGTGCAACTCTGGTGCCCAAATCTCCTTCGAGTAAGGACCACGATCAGGGGCTTCCCACACAATCGTTTTTTGCCCCATCGAAGAAACAGAATCGCTGACATGGATCGCAATCCCGCGGTTTCCTTCACTCATGCACCAAAGGTATCTTGGTTGATTTGGATCTCGAATGACCCAAGGGTCAGCCCCCTCGCCAATTGGATTGACAAATTCATTAGCATTCAGTGAACCCGTTCTGGATTCAGCCTGCCACTGCGGATCGCCCGCATCTCGAGGTAAATCTTGATTCCAATCTAAAACCAACTGATGCAAACGCTGGACAATTTGCGGATTTGCAGCAGTGACATTTTCCGATTCGCTAGGATCCTGCTGCAGATCATAAAGCTGCGGATCACTGCCATCGTAGTTCACTAGAAACTTCCAATGACCATCACGAACCGCCAGGTCGGGATTATCTTGCCCCGGCTTGCCCGGTCGGTCCGGTGGTCGTCGCCAAAAGATCGGAGCGACTCGACTCTCGAAGCTATTTCCAAGCAACGTATCGAGAAGGTTTTCACCATCGAGTGTCGTATTCGAGGGCAAAGAAACGTCCGCAAGCTGGTACAGCGATCGGTTGATATCGAGCGAACAAAAAACGGAATCTCGGTTTGTCGTTCCAACAACCTTCTCGTTCACCAAACCCGGCCCCCAAACGATTAGCGGCGATCGAACACCACCCTCGTAAAGCCAAGTTTTAGCGCCACGCAAAGGATCGGACGAACCCGCTCCCTCCTCGTGTCCATTATCACTCATTACGAGGATCAGTGTGTTGTCTCGCAAATCAGGATCATTTCGAACTCGATCAAAGAGAACCCCCAGTTGCTGATCCATCGCGTCCAGCACCGCATAGTAGAGCGATCGTTTACTACCATCTGTCTCATCACGAAGCACTTCCGGTGGAAAGAATGGCGAATGAACATCATCGGGCCAAAGATTGATAAAGAACGGCTGATCAAGTACCTCGGAACGATCGATCATTCCCAATGCTTCCTCAACGAATCGAGCCGTAATCAAACTACGGTCCTCCCATTCGATTGGCCCTTTTCCCAAATTTGCAGAACCTAGATCATGCTTTGCAGGCTCCTTGCCATCATAGGCATCCTTGAGTGGCAGAACCCTGGGACCTAAGCCCTCAAAATTTGTGAGGCTGTGGTCAAATCCATATTCCTTGATCAATGGCGCATTCCCCACATCTCGCTGTCCGCCCATGTGCCACTTACCAAAATGCCCGGTTGCGTAACCCGACCTTCTTAACTCCCGAGAAAGCATCGGCGCATCCTTGCTTAACCACTGATCCATCCCACGATCACGATTTGCGGCTCGGTTACTCAAGTAAGAAGTAATTCGATGACGATGTGGATATTGGCCTGTCGATAGCGCCACACGCGAGGGCGAACAGATGGGCGAGTTGACATAAAAGTTCGTAAAACGATGCCCCTCGCTCGCTAAGCGATCAATATTTTCCGTGACCGTACGCTCACCCCCAAAGCATGACAGGTCGGACCAACCCATGTCATCGATGAACACAGTGATCACGTTAGGGCGTCCCTTCTCACCAAGCCAACGTGGCTTACCAAATACCGTTTGTGGATCGCGAGTCTCTCCCATCCAAATGTCGAGTTTTTCTCGCAGTTCGTTGAGACGAGTTGCTTGTTCCGCCTCATCGATTCGATTCAGACTCTCATAAGGATCCGTCGGCGTGTGAAAGAGCTCTTCCGGCAATCGATGCTGGTAACGTTTTACCAATTGCTTGGCTTCAGCACTTACCGATCCTTCTTCAACCCAACTTTGCCAATAACCCTTTTTAGCTTCGGCATGGGTAACGTGACTACCAAAGAGATACTCGGGATGTAGATTTCGAATGTACTTCCATCCATCAGCAGTTCGGACAGATCGAATGGGAAAGACATTGAAGTCGCCATCACCGCTATGGGTCGTGAAGATAAAATCGCGATGCCTGTCTTTCTTTCCACGTAAGACAGACAGGAAAGATTTCCCGTCAAGGGATTCGACTTCCGCCGCACCCGCGACTTCTAGAAGGGTTGGCAGCACATCCACCCAAGAAACCATTGCGTTGCTACGCGTGCCCGGCTCGATGCGGCCGGGCCAAGTGACGATCATCGGAGTTCGAATTCCATCGTCGTACAAGTTCCATTTCCCAAATGGCCACTGCGCGCCGTGGTCACTTGTGTGCAAGAAAAACAACTCTTCGCCAAATTTTGCGAAAGCAGCGTCATAGACACGCCCTAACTCGTGATCCATTTTCCGAATCGCTGCAATATATTTCGCTCGCCAATCACGCGACGTCGGCGTGTCAACATGGTTCGGGGGAACGCTTAATTGTGCGGGGTCAATGTCATCGATCTTATCCGGCCACGGAACATGCGGCCAATTCGTACCAACAAAAAGGCAAAGCGGTTTTCCCGAGTCGCGATGACGCAACCAATCAATAGCCTCGTCAACCGCTACGTCGTCGTGATATCCAAAATGCTTGGCGAGATCGAATCCATAATCCGGTGTTTGACCATAGTGCCCAACTTTACCGAACGAAACCACTTCGTAACCAAGTCGCTGGAGGTAGGCTGGTAGCTTTATAATCTCGGCGGCGGGGCGAGAGTGATTCGCCTCTGCACCGTTCCGTGATGGATAAAGCCCAGTCAACAACGCTGCGCGACTGGGTGCACACGAAGGTGATGCTACAAATGCCTGATCAAAGGTCATCCCAAGATTTGCAATTCGCTGCATTTGGGGCGTTTCGATATCAGGCGAACCATACACCGATGAATCTCTCCACGTATGGTCATCCGACAAAAAGATCACGATGTTGGGAACTTTGGCTTGGACATCAGTGGCACGGAAACCAACTACCAAGAAAAAAAGTAAAGCAAGGAGAAAAAAACGAACTTTCTGGCAGTAATCAAAGTATCCCATTACAGGTTCTTTCCATCTCGTTTCTTGCATAGCCAATCAAATCTTGTTCATCAACTCATCGATCACAGACTTTGTCGAGTCAGCATGATACCGTTGATCACGGTGACAAACAGTCTCTTGATGCGCGGATAAGGCAAGATAAAACACTTACTGAAAACATCAAAGAAAACAAAACCATTCTTTTGCTGTGCTTGGCTCCCAAGACAAGCAATCACAAGCGGTTTGCATGATTCGCCAAGAAATGAATCGAGTCCGCAGGAAGAACGCCAATGCAAATCATTCCATTGCCAACGCGTGACAAGCTTTATCAGCCTTCAGATTATCAAGCGAAACGCCATCAACCGAGATCGACTTCAAATGCGGTGCCTTTTCGTGAAGGCGAGCGAGACTTCCAAACCTCGCCGTCTGGGAATTTGTGTCGATCGAGAAAATCTGACTTGAACTCAAGCCCCCAGCCGACTGCAGATGGCGCACGGTAGTGCCCATCCAAAACTTCAACCGGATGTTCAACGGAGTCTTGCAAAAAATCGATGTACTCAACCAGCTGTGTCTCAGACTGCCCTGCAACAGCTATTTGATCCCACATTCCGTAATGCTGGATCATGTTACACAGAGCAATTCCTCCGCCGTGTGGACAAACAGGCACGCCGTATTTAGCGGCCATCAAGATGATTGCCATGACGTCATTCACGCCGGCTACTCGCACCGCATCAATCTGACAATACTTGATCGCGCCGCTTTTAAGCAACTGTTTGAAAATAACAGGACTAGCAGCCTGTTCGCCGCACGCAAAATCAAATTCGGCCCCACTGAACTGTTCCGATAATTCGAGATAACCCAAAACGTCATCGCGCGCTATCGGCTCCTCAATCCACTTAAGCCCTAGACCTCGATAATGCGAAAGATGCTCCTTCGCTTCAGTCAGACTCCAGTACTGGTTCGCATCAACCATCAACTGACATTGATCGCCGACAGCCTCTCGCATGAAGCGAATACGTTTGAGATCATGCTGCAAGTCACGGCCCACTTTAAGCTTAAAGGAGTCGAATCCTTGGATTTGTAGTCTCTGAATGGTTTCTAAAATCTGCTGATCCGAAAGACCTAACCAACCCGCTGTGCAGTAGGCCTTTGGCCCGCGCAGCAGCATCTGCTTTTCGCGGTTGTGAATCTCGGAACGGCGTGAGCGGAGCAAATCGATCGCCTCCGACTTCGTCAAAGCATCACTGATGTTTCGCCAATCAATGCAATCCGCAACAAACTCCGGCTCCAAATCAACCAACAGCTTCCACAGCGGCTTACCCTCTGCTTTTGCCCAAAGGTCCCACATTGCATTAAGTATCGCACCAGCTGCCATACGGAAAACACCATCATGAAGCCAGCGCAACTGATGGTGGTCAATGAGCCTTCGATAGAGCCGCACGGGTGACGACACAAAATCTTGCAGGCGACTGCCAATCACCAACTGACAAAGATCTTCGACTCCATGACAAATCCAATCGGTTCCTGCTCCAACGGTGAACACGATTGATATACCGGTCAGACCCGAATTGGTCTCAAGTTGAAGAACAGCAGAAGAATAATCCGGCTCTTTATGAAAAGGATCGGACCCGAGCAATTGATCCGATGTCGGAACACGAAGATCAATAACCTTTGCTGAGGTAATCTTGATACTGGAATCAACCATAAACCGTTCTGTTAAATAAGAGGAGCAAGCTAATTGTGTTGAATCTAAAAACAAGATTATTCAAACGTGACTTCGATTTTATCTAGTATCGGCTTTGCTCGACTTTCATCAAGATCCGTAAGCCGCACTTCGAATTGGAACCCATATCCTTTTGGAACGGCTGACAAGTCAATCACAGCAGGCGTTTTTGCGATCTGTTTCGAAAAACCTTTGATGTATTCATAACTTTCTTGCAACTTCTTCCAATCAGTCCAACGATCAATCAGCCCATCGTTGTCCGTATCAACGCCAAACCGAGCCTCCACCTTTTCGCACCACGGACCATCGCTTACATAGTCCGTCGCTTGCTGAGTGACCAAGTAGAACCTACCTTCTGCAAAGCAAATATCGGGATCGGGATGCCCGTTTCCAATCTGATCACACCACTCAAACGGCTGATCCATACTTGACGCGGTAAACCAACCAACGCTCATCTGATGACCACCGACCGGGTCATAATCGCCGAAGAGGTAGTACTGTCCGCCAACACAAATTGGAGCCCAGTCCCCGAATGCCTCCTGCTCGGGCTGATGCACTTGATACTCAGCAACGTTGGTGGAGTAATGCTCTGGATCTTCCTTGAGCCAGTGGGGGTGATTGTAAGTCAGAGTTTCACCGGTTGGCTGCGTCCTTCGATCAACCGCCGGTTTAACAATTTTAAATCCATCGATACCGTTTGAACTCACGGCATGCCCAGCCAAGGGCGAATCCCATGATCTTCGGCTCGCATTGATCGGACTCCAGTCTTCGAAAACCACGTGAACTCGTCCATCAAGATCACGAATAAAACCAGCGTCTGATCCATGGGAGGGATCTTCTACCGCCTTTCCACGATTGACCCCGGGCTTACCATCGAACAGGTCGGAATCAACATAGACATGCGAATCCTGATCATTTGGGAAATCGTAATAGATCAACGTTTCCCCATCAATTTGCTCGGCGCTGGTGACCCATTTTGAGAAAGATTCGGTGACAGGCCCATGATGTATCCAAGTCACCATGTCACGACTCTGCCAAGCGTGGTAACCGCCAAGTGCCGGCATCAAACCGCCCGGTGCGTCGTACTGATTAGGAAACGGTGTCGTTCGCAGAGGAAAATCAAAGCCTTCGAGCGTAACCTCCTGCGAAACAAAAACTTGACGTTCGCCACTTTCCTGCTTGGATCGACCGGGTCTTTTACGTCCGTAGCGCCCAAACATCCAGTAGTCATTGGGCCCTTTCACCAAAGCAACCGGTGCATCTAAAAGATTGACCGGACCAACATTTTTAATCGGCCGCCAATCCTGCCAAAGAGTTGACTGAACGATTTTCAAATCAACTGCCTGCGTCAATTGCCCGAATCGCCTCACTCGACTTCGCAAAATCGCCTCTTTGTTTTTGGGAGAGGCCTGACCGTTTTCAAGAAGCAAACTCTCGTCCGACTCAACCGACGCCACCCACTCATCGTGCGTATCAATCTCCCATCTTTCGCCCGCAACGCACTGACACTGTACCTGCATCATTAAACTAAGCATCAGGCAGCACGAACTCGGACTAGATACATATCTTACAAACCACATAGACTCGCCTTGAGGAGGTAAAGATGACTGAATCGCTCAACAATCTGAAGTGCAAGAAAAAACCGCAAGGCGAATCCTCACACCACCGAGATTGGCGAAACGTAGTGTTTGATACACACTTAATATGGAAATTCAAAACCAACAACAAAGCTTAGCAGAACCCATTCAAAATTTCGAAGTCGCTAGAAAACAAAAAACATCAGAATGCAACGCGACATTGATTTGCGACATTCGTAGCAACGAGACCACAATCTTGTTACTCTAGCAGTCGAGGTCGCGTTGTTTAACAAGTTGTGTCGGCACACAGTAAGCAAATGAGAAAGAACACGGCGAATGCGAATCGCATACGAAGGGCTGATCTATCAAATGCTGCCGCTTGGAGGCATCGCTCGCTATATCGATGAAATCATCGAACGCCTACCCGAGGAAGACGAACCCTGTGTTCTGTTACCGAATGGATTTGAGTTTTCGCCAAAACATCCTCAGCTCAAGACTGCTTCGGTCGCGGTAGAATTCCCAATCGCCTCGAAAACAGCTAATAAATTGCTCGGCAGGTATTGGCGACGCTATCGTTGGAAAAAAATCCAAACACAATACGCTGCCTTCCAAGCGGATCTTCATCATTGGTCCTATTACTGTGGCCTTTGTTACCGACCAGTTGTCCGACGCAACAAACCAACTGTTGTGACGATATACGACTTTATCTTTCAGCAATATCCAGAGCTCGACAAAAACGGCAAGCAACGACAATGGATGGAAAACGCCATCCGAACAGCTGACCGACTAATATGCATTTCGCAGGCCACTTACCATGACTTGTGCAATCGCTTTCCTACAGCAGCGAGCAAGGCAGTCGTCACACCGCTGGGCAATTCTTTTTCTAGTGTCACCGCTTCCCCATTACCCGATTCTCTACGTGACCGACCTTATCTTCTCTTTGTTGGCAGACGAACAGGCTATAAAAATTTCATCACAATCTGGAAAGCATGGAAGAAAGCTCGCGAGCGGCACAAGGATCTACAGCTTGTCGCAGCGGGACCACCACTTTCAGAACGCGAAGCGAGACAACTAAATATTTCGCCTGATGAATCAGGCTTCCTGTCGCTTGGCAAGGTGAGCGACCCTGTGTTGAAAAGCCTGTATCAAAATTGCAAAGCGTTTGTTTTCCCTAGCCACATGGAAGGGTTTGGCCTGCCGGCGGTCGAAGCGATGGAATCTGGCTGTCTCGTCTTGGCATCAAACTGCGAAGCGTTGAAGGAAGTATGTGGTGGGGCGGCGTACCACTTTGATTCCGTCGACACCGATGCACTCACTCAATTGATCGAAATTGCGGTAACGATCCCTGAAGCCCAAAAAAAGTCGAGGATCGCAGACGGAAAACAACAAGCAAGCCGATTTAGTTGGGATCAAACGGCGGAGCAAACCCTGTCGATCTACCGAGATCTCACGGACCAATCTGTTTAGAACCCCAAATCCGAACGCACTAGTTAGCACCGCGAATTAGGGAAATCAAACAGCGAGTTATCGGCAAAACGCTGCGAGGATTTAGCGTTCAAAATTTCTTCACTCATTCCACTCGCAACTTTTTGATTATTTTTTTCGTTGCTACGATAAAACCAAATCGACATCTCGCGACACGACAATCCGCTACCTTGACCGAGCAAACCACCACAAATAGCGAACGACTAACAATGCCTATCACATTGCCGCGACAAAGAAAACTATTTCGGTTTGCGATTTTCTTGATCGCCCACTTTACTACCCAACATCTATTGTTCAGCAAGAATTGCTCTGGTGAATCCAAACGCCCCAATGTGGTCTGGATCGTTGTCGATGACATGTCTTGCCACTTCGGCTATCAGGGCGAACCACTTGCAAGGACGCCTAACGTCGACCAACTTGCAAAAACTGGAGTCATTTTTGACCAAGCCTATGCTACGGCGCCGGTCTGCTCGACGTTTCGGTCTGCAATGATCACGGGAATGTATCAGACAACGATTGGGGCTCACCACCATCGAAGCGGTCGCGGTGAACTTACAATCGAATTGCCCAAACCAATCGTCACCATCCCCGAGCTATTTCGACAGCATGGCTATTACACATGCATCGCCGACGCCACAACAGAGAAGTATGGAAAACAGGACTACAACTTTAGCTACGAAACCAGCGAACTGTATGATGGCATCGATTACAGGAATCGAAAACCTGGTCAACCATTTTTTGCACAGTACCAACTTCGCGGCGGAAAGATCCGCAACGTCGAAAGCTGGTATCAAGAAGCAAAGGACGAATTGAAAGACTATCTCACTGATCGCGAAGAGGTAACACTACCGCCTTACTACCCCGATCACCCCGTCATACGGGAAGACTGGGCCCAGTACATCGATTCGGTCAATTACACGGACTTCGAAGTGGGCCGTATCATTGAACGACTGCGAAAAGACCAGGTCCTCGACAATACCATTGTTTTCTTTTTGACGGATCATGGAATCAGCCACGCGCGCGGAAAGCAATTCCTGTATGACGAGGGGATTCACATCCCCTTTCTTGTTTGGTCGCCAACTTATTTCCCATCGGCGACTGTCCGAAAAGATCTCATTTCGCACATCGATCTCGCCGCTACTTCATTAGACGTAGCAGGCATTGAGATCCCAGACTGGATGCAAGGGAGAACGCTTTTTGACGATGGGCAGCAAAAACGAACCCATGTCGTATCGGCGCGAGACCGGTGTGATGAAACGGTCGATCGCATTCGGAGCGTTCGGACGAAAGACTGGAAGTACATCCGCAACACCTATCCGCAACGCCCGTACCTGCAACCAAGCAACTACAAAGACTCAAAGCCCTTTATGCCAATACTACGAGAACTTTACGCAGCAGGACAACTCAACGATGTTCAGTCATTGCAGATGAAAACCACACGACCGGTCGAAGAGCTTTATTTCCTGCCAGACGATCCGTGGGAAACAAACAATCTTGCTTTGAATCCCAAGTTTTCAAAAAATTTACAAGCCCTGCGTTCCCTACTTATCCAGTGGGAAAACGAGACCCAAGACAAAGGCAGAAACCCTGAAAGCGAGGCGATGTACGATAGTGACATGCGTGCAGCCACACAAAAACTAAGGCAAAAAAACCCTGACGCCTTCAAGCAATATCAGATCAACATTGAAATCATGAAGCGGTGGGCAAGAGAAGGCAAGTGACGCAATCGCCGCACCTTGTTTTCACAAGCGAAACACTCACCGCAACGAGGGTCATTCTCAGGACTATAACTACGTCACAACAAACCCCGTGTGTCGCGATGAATGATTCAATGCCAACCCAGCCACGCAAACTGCTTTTCGCCCGTTTTGCTCCTCGATGGATCAAGCGATCCAAGTTTTTTCGGTTCGCTTTTAACTCACTTTGTTTGGTGGCACTTTTGATTGCAGGACGATTGGCGACTGGTATCGGCTACACCACCTATCATTACCGGACCACCCAAGGG
>JADHOA010000054.1 GCA_016779185.1 Rubripirellula sp. | reverse complement strand
CGTTTGCGCCAGACTCACTTTCGCTCAGCTAGGATACCCCTTTGCTTGAGTGACGCTCGTCGCTTCAACCTTTCACGGATGAAGTCGCCTTTACGCTGCTCCATGGACGCGACATAGATTACCGACTTTTATCGCTGTCTCGCAATCATCGGCTGGGTAAAGGTTGAATTAGATCCGTTAGGCCGGATTTGCGGTGTCAGGACTACTGAAAACCCTCTTTGTTGGCCGGTTGTCATGGGCTCATTTGAGGGGGTGGTGATTTTCCTAAACTGGCCGACGTTGCCACACGCGTGACGTCGAGCATTCTGATCATTCATGGTTTGAAATTTCAACCTAGTAATTTTAAATCAATTTGTCTCGATGGAATCAATTTCAATACGAGCACCATCACTCGATTCCAGTTGAATCTCCAAACCCGTTAGCAGTCCGAGTGAGCCGTCCAGTTTCATCGACTCCATCTCTACAAGTGACAAATTATCACTGGGTTGTAGCACCGTAGAGAAAAGAGTTTCGCCTTTGACGCTTTGCTCGAACTTCGCAATCAGTTTCAGTTTGGTTGCATGGGTTGTCTTGGTTCGAATGATCCATCGATTGGGATAATGGTCTGGCTTAATCTTTAGTTCATCGCGACGGATTGTTCCTTTGCCACGGGGAAGCGTGAATTCTAGGAATCCTAAATATCCAGCAAGATTGCCAAGCTCAGCTCCCCCTTGCCACCCTTCGGTTTGCCATCCCCCGCAGTCAAAGGCGAACAAGATTCGCCCATCGCTGGGATCACGCAAGTTAATTCGTTCCCAGTCATCTGAAAGACCATCACCGTCACTATCGTGACGAACCATTTCATACTCTGGGTTTACGCCTTCGCCCCATTTTTGACCATTGGCTTGATAGGCGAGTTCAGCAAGCGACTCTTCTTCGACTCCCATATCACCCTCTGCTAACCATTGATCGAGCAAATCTCGATGATGTTCTAATTCTGATTGATACATCGGATTTGCACAAAGATTGATCAACTGGGAAGGATCATTCTCGACATCGTAAAGCTCCTCTTCAGGTCTTTCACCAAAATAAATTTGCTTGAGGGGTTGTGTGAGTTTTCCGGTCGCATAAAGCTCCCTAAGATTGACCACGTAGTCCTTGGGATCTCGGTACTGAGGTTGCAATAAGATGCGATCGGTTTTGAAGTTTCTTGTGTATCGAAACCGGCTACTTCTTACGGTGCGAACTCGGTCAATCGTGTGATCGAGTCGATCCTTTGCGGCATATACTGCGCTGCGAGGAATAAGTTTCTCTGCAAATAAATTTTGCCCTTCATGCCAGTCGGGAATACTGAGACCAGCCCAATGAAGTGTGGTGGCGGAGAGATCTAGCATATTGACAAGGTCATCACGAACGGAAGAGGCGGGGACATAGGGATCTGGTCCTGCAATGATAAACGGCACATGCAGTCCACCCTCTGTCGGCATCTGCTTGTGCCGAACGAGATTGTTCGCACCATGGTCTGAGAAGTAGACAACGATGGTGTTGTCCATCAATTCATGCTGCTCTAGTTCTTCTAAGATGTCGCCGATGAAGTCATCATCTTTTCTGATCGCGTCGTAATGCTGCGCGACAACTTCACGGTAGATTTGATTCTGAGGATAGTCGGCCGGAACAGTGACTTGATCGGGATCCGTCTTGCGGTGGCTGGGAAACGAATTTGTGTTGTTTTTTCCGCCTGCGGTTTGAATCTGACCAAAGAATGGCTGGCTATCTTTGATGATTTCCCACGGCAACTGATGTCGCGTATTTTGTAGGTGAGAATAAGTGGCTTTTTCATCCCATTGAAAGTTGTAATCCGTTTTGCCGGCGTTGAATGTGAAATAGCCAGCATCCTTCAATAGCTTTGGCAAAAGCTGAATGGGATCGGGTAATTGGATTTGAACGGGGCCACGAGAAGACCGATGCTCGTGCGCGTTGACGCGGATTTGATTTTTGCCAGCCATGAGGGCAGATCGGCAAGCTGAGCATACTGGCGCCGGAACAAATGCTCGTGAAAATCGAATGCCTCTTTGTGCCAATGTATCGATATTTGGCGTTCGACCTCTGTTCACTTCATCCCCGTAGCAGCCCATCCAAGGTGACGTATCTTCGGCAAAAATCCAAAGCACGTTGGGTCGCTTTGTTGATTCTGCTTGAGATGCGTTAGTAGCCTGCGGCGTCGGAGCGATAATTACAGCTAAAAAAAAGAGCAAGCAGATGCTTCTAGATGACATAGCGTTAAAAAAACGCGCGTTCTTTCCCCGGGGTCTCCCATCGGTAATCAAATAATGGTCATTCGCGCTGGTCATTCTGCATGCCTCGATAGTTCGATGTAAGGTCTCGGGAATTGGTGATCAGAAAATAGGCGTCTTGGGATTTGGCCAAGTGGGGCTTATCGAACAACGGATCGGGTCAGCGATTGCCGTTCGATTGACGACTTTGGAATGCACCTCAAGCTTATTGATTCTCGGGCTATGAACTTCAGAAGCAAATGCTTGAGCATTATCTTGGCAAGACGAAGGCGGTATCCAGAAGCCTATCAACGAGTCGAACGCCATGGACGGGTTAGGTAAAGTTTAACGAATTTGCAGGTTGTCGTGCTTGTATTGTTAATCGTTATCGCGACGGTTGTTCAAGCTGGCGTCGGTCAGCGGACGACAATCTTTATTAGAGATGCGGCAACGCTTATCACCCAAAGTGGGCTGGTCGGTTCAGTCATACGATTACCACTGATTCTCCACTTTTTATGAATCGATTGCTCAGAAAAATAACGGTAAGTATTTGTCTCGGAGTCGCATCCTGGACGAATGCAAATGCTCAGATTGTGAGGCAAGCAAGCGAAATCACAACGGCCAGGATGTCAGCACCCACGACGAATCCAGCTTACCGGTCGGCACCTGAAGTGATTGCTACGGAATTGCATCCGGAGCAAGGCCAGTTGGTGACTCTTGATGATCTCGAGGCACTGGCACTGAAACGTAGCCCAATCTTGCAACAAGCGAATTCCAAGGTGCAGGCCGAAAAGTGGCGTCTTGTTCAGGCGGGGCTTCCAAACAATCCTGAAGCAGGTATTGATTTTCAACAGTTAGGTTCCGACGGATTGGCAGAACAGTACGGAATCGCAATTTCGCAAGAATTGATTTCTCCGGAAAAAAAGCGTTTGAATCAGTCGATATCGAATTCTGAAATCAAGCGTCTTACCTTTGAGCTCCGTGTGGCAGAGCAAAGACTGCGAACCGATGTACGCAAGATTCACCTACGAGCCCTGCGATCGGCTCGGGAAGTTACCATCACTGGTCAACTTTTAGCTTCTGCGGAAAAAGCGCTGCAGTTAACGCGAGAGTTACTCGAGGCTCGGGAGGTGAGCCGAGCCGACTTGTTACAGGCTGAGGTTGAAGTGGAATCGACGCGAATCCAGAATCAACAAGCCGTCAATGCGGAGACCGCAGTATGGCGCGAAATCAAATCTGTCACCGGCGTTCAGATCAATCCATCAGTTAAAATCGCTGGTTCAATTGATTCGTCGCCCTCTGCTTTGAATTACGAAGATTCTCTCACCAAGATTCTATCCCAAAGTCCCGAAATATCTGCTGCAATGTCGGGTATCGAGTCGGCACGCGTGAATCTTCAAAGACAGTCTGTCGAGACGAGGCCAAACGTCACGGTGGGGGGACTATTTAATTGGAGAGATAATGGAATCAATGGCTCTGCCGACGGGGGGCTTGTCGTAAGCATTCCTCTTTCTGTTTGGAATAAGAACCAAGGTGGAATTGGTGTTGCACGTTCTGAGCTTGTTTCCGCTGCCAAGGAATTAGACCGTATCGAACTGCAGATCGCACAGCGTTTAGCCGTGATTTATCAACAGTACAGCACCTCCGCGGATAAGGTCAGTAGATATCAGGAGCAGATTCTTCCTAAGACAGAAGAGATGTTAGAACTTACTCGAGAATCCTATGAGTTGGGGGAAGTTGGATTCGTGAACCTTTTAGCGGTGCAACGAACATTCGCTAATCATCAACTCGCTTATCTTGATGCCATGGAGATGTTGAGATTAGCGGAAATTGAGATTGATGGAATGTTGCTAAGTGATCGGTTCGTTTCCAAATAAATCGCTTGTTATACTCTCTCTGTTCACACAGGCTTCTCCGCTCGCCATAACTAGCCTGCTTAGATGGGTGGCATCTACAGTCGTCGCCTCCGCTTTTCTCAAACTGCCATGGTTTCACTGAATATCGGGCAAGGGATCACGCGTCGCCATTCCATGTTGCGCTTTCGCATTGTTTTCAGAATCGTCCAAACATCCAAAAATGGCGTTGTTTGTAGGTTGAGTCAGTGAGATATTAAAGCGTCTAGTCTGCAAGTAAAGGTGCGATTGCACGAGAGCTTTTGTCAGATTGAAGTTTGATCAGATGCTGGGATCATTCATTTCTGTGCTCCTCGCAAGAATTGATACGCAATGAATTACCTTTGGAATTCGTTGATGAGTTCCGCCACAGCGTTATTGGAACTCTTTGGAAATCCTTTGGCACCCATGTAAACGTGAATCGCGTCTTTCTCGGAAAGAATCATGAAACGAATGACATTATTGTTGCTAACCACGATGATTGGCTGTTTTCCGTTCGCGGAAGTGCGAGCGGCAGACCCAAACGCAGATCTGAACGAGAAATTAAATCAATATGTCCCCGTGGAATTAACCACGGACCTTGCCAAGCTTTCAAGTAAACAAAAACGAATGCTTCCGCTGCTGTTTCGTGCGGCGAACATTATGGAACGGTGTTTTTGGTTCGAGTCTTATGGGTATCCAGAATCTCTGATGAGAGATCTGCATGATGAAAAAGCACGCGAGTTTGCGGAAATCAATTACGGTCCTTGGGATCGACTGAATGGTAATGAGCCATTTGTTGCTGGATTTGGAGCGAAACCATTAGGTGCAAACTTTTACCCGACGGACATGACGCGGGAGGAGTTTGAGAACGCCAATTTACCCGGCAAAGCGGGCCTCTACACATTTTTGCGTCGTGATAGTGACAACGCATTGATAACGGTTCCCTATCGAGAGGCTTTTGCGTCAGAGATGCGTGAGGCTTCAGAGTTACTCCTGCAAGCAGCTGAACTGGCCGATGATCCTGGTCTTGCCCGTTATTTAAAACTACGAGCGGATGCGTTGCTGACAGACGATTATCAACCGAGTGATCTCGCTTGGTTAGAGATGAAGAACAACACGATTGATGTGGTGATTGGACCGATCGAAACCTACGAGGATAAATTGTTTGGTTACAAAGCAGCGCATACCTGTTACATCTTGATCAAAGATAAGGCATGGAGTGAAAAGCTTGCGCGTTATTCTGAATTCCTTCCTGCTTTGCAAGCGTCTCTGCCCGTCCCCATGATTTATCGATCAGAGACACCGGGGACTGATACTGATTTAAATGCTTACGATGTGATTTATTATGCGGGTGATTGTAATTCAGGTTCCAAGACGATCGCTATTAACCTTCCGAACGACGAGGATGTACAGCTGCAAAAAGGGACGCGGCGACTGCAACTGAAAAATGCGATGGAAGCCAAGTTCGAAAAGATTTTATTACCAATCGCAGATCAATTGATTGCCGACGATCAACGCTCTCATGTCACCTTTGATGCGTTCTTTAGCAACACCATGTTTCATGAAGTGGCGCACGGTTTAGGAATCAAGAATACCATCGATGGACAAGGTAGCGTTCGGAAAGCACTGAAAGAGCATTCAGGTGCAATTGAGGAAGGGAAGGCAGACATTCTCGGTCTATTTATGATTCAGCAATTGCACGAGCAAGGTGAAATTGAGGCGGATTTGGAGGATTATTATGTGACATTCATGGCGGGGATTTTTCGCAGCGTCAGATTTGGAGCATCAAGTGCTCATGGAAAAGCTAACATGATTCGATTTAATTTCTTCAGAGACTTCGGCGCGTTTCAGCGACAGGCTGATGGTAAATACCGAGTCAATGTCGACCGTTTTGGCAAAGCAACCGAGGCGTTGTCTAACCTCCTGCTCACGGTCCAAGGTGATGGTGACTACGCGGAAGCGGCTCGCCTTGTCCAAGAAAAAGGTGTTATCGGTGATCAGTTAGCCGGTGAATTGAGTTTATTGGAAAAGCAAGGTATTCCCGTGGACGTGGTTTTCGAGCAAGGCCTAGGTGTCTTGGGGCTCGAATAGCATCTTCAGTGGAAAGTACTTCGATACCGTTTGCTTTGGAATTAAACGCTTTCGCTTATTTATTGAGCCAGCAATCAATTTCTGACATGACCATCTTGTCAACGGTCCATTTGATTGTTTGAGTAGATGGATCATACTAGTGCTTCTGTTGCGTTATGCCCCCAATTCGTTCTCTTTCTTAGGAATTCGCTATATGATTCGAACATTGCTATTGGCCTCTCTTGCCTTAATCG
This sequence comes from Rubripirellula sp., assembly GCA_016779185.1. Lineage (GTDB taxonomy): Bacteria > Planctomycetota > Planctomycetia > Pirellulales > Pirellulaceae > Rubripirellula. The sequence continues at coordinate 9,922 of JADHOA010000054.1, read as the reverse complement.
CCAACGCAACCTTTGCTGAAGAGCTTTCACTGAAGGCCCCTGCGGAATCAGCAGAATTGAAGGCCATTTTCAATGGTAAGAATTTGGATGGTTGGGATGGTGATCCCTCGATGTGGTCCGTTCGAGATGGTGTGATCTATGGAGAAACCACGCCTGACAATCCCGCCAAGGGAAACACTTTTCTGATTTGGAAAGGTGGTGATATCAGCGACTTCGAACTGCGACTTTCTTTCCGCTGCAGTGCCACAAATAACTCAGGTATTCAGTACCGCTCCCAACGTATCACCGAGGGAAAGCGTGCAAGTAATGCTTGGGTAGTTGGTGGATATCAGCACGAAATTCGTAATGAAGAAGATTTTCCAAATGTTCCTTCTTTCATTTACGACGAGAAAGGTACGCGCGGTCGTATCTGTCTTGTTGGGGAGCAAGCGGTTTGGAATGCCGACGGCAAAAAGGTGATTCGCGATGACCTAATCAACGCGTCAGCCTTCAAGGAGTTGATGAAAGTCGATGATTGGAATGATGTGGTCATCATTGCAAAAGGTAGCCACATTCAGCATTACCTCAACGGGCAGTTGGTTCTTGACTTTGATGATCAGCACCCCGAGAAAGCTTTCAGTCAGGGCGTACTTGCGTTGCAGTTGCACGCTGGGAAGCCGATGTGGACGGAATTTAAGAACATTCGTCTTGCGCCCATCAAGTAACAAACGCACCAAGTTGGTGCGTTCAGGTTACTAGAGAATCCACCATCACTGGGTCATTGACCCAGTGATGGTTTTTTTATGGGCGACTCCGACCGGTCGAGATGATCTCTTCGAGTTGCTGCTTCAATCGCTCTGCGATCTCATGTTGCTTTTCGATGACATTCGTTCGTTCTGTAGGATCGGTCTCAAGGTCAAATAGTTGGTAGCGGCCAACTTGTCGGTTTTGGAGTTTTAACTCGGTGTTTTTCGTGCGTTTAGAATCGTGTCTTAACAATTTCCAATTGCCGACTCGTAATCCGTAGTTTCCACCTTGTCCATTGTCTTGCTGAACAAGGTGATCTCGTCCCACTGCATTTTCTGCTCCGAGGAGAGCGTCTAGCACGTTAAAACTATCAAGGCATGCGTCGTCTGGGACCTTAGTACCTGCTAATGCCGCACAACTTGCAGCGAGATCGATTGTGCAAACCATCGCATCAGATACTCCTGGGCTAATCTTTCCTGTCCAGCGAGTAATGAAGGGGGTCCGAGTTCCACCCTCATAGACGTTATACTTTCCGCCGCGATAAGGCCCGGCGGGTTGGTGATTTCCTTGTTTTTCCAATGCTTCGTCCACATAGCCGTCGTCCATCACTGGCCCATTATCGCTACAGAAAACTACGAGGGTGTTTTCTGAAAGCTTCAAGCGGTCAAGAGTCTTGGTAAGTTCTCCAACACACCAATCAAGTTCAAAAATTGCATCGCCTCGTGGGCCTAATTCAGTCGCTCCCTGAAAACGCTCGTGAACGATACGAGGAACGTGGAGGTCGTGGGAGGAGAAGAAAAGAAAGAACGGTTGATCGCGATTTGATTCCATCCAAGCGATGGATTCTTCTACCCATTTATCTGAGAGATCTTCATCGCGAAATCGAGCAGCGTGACCTCCCGTGTAGAAGCCAATGCGACTGATTCCGTTATGAATTGTGGAATTGTGGCCGTGTGACCAGTCCATCTTGAGTGTGTCGCGGTGTGTGATACCAGTCGGGTGATCTTCACTCGGTTTTTTATCGCCGACCCAAAGTGGATCCTTTGGGTCTAGGTTCAGCACTCTGTGATTTTCCACGTACACTTGCGGTACTCGGTCATTCGTTGTTGGCAAAAGTAGGCAACGATCAAAACCGATTTCAAGCGGGCCGGGCTTTAAAATGCCATTCCAATCAGGCCTATCTGAACCAAGTCCCAGATGCCACTTTCCAATCACAGCTGTCTGGTAGCCAGCTGACTTTAGAATCGACGCAATGGTTGGAGTATTTGCCGGGATAAGTGCCGGGCTGTTGGGCGGCGCGATCCCAGTACCCTTTTTTCGAAACGCGTAGGTGCCGGTCAAGAAAGAGTAACGCGTTGGCGTGCAAGTCGATGCGCTACAGTAACCGCTAGTAAATCGCTGGCCCTGTGATGCGAGTCGATCGATGTTCGGTGTTTGTAGCGAGGTCGCGCCATAACACGATAAATCGCCGTACCCAAGGTCGTCGGCCATGATCACGACAACGTTAGGTGGCCGCTCACTTCCCCGTGCGTCTTCACTGATGAGATTGAAGGCAAGTGCGAGGGTGATGATCAAGAGAGGTATCAATTTGCGTTGCATATTTGTTTGACTCTTCGACGCTAGGAAATTGCGTGTCATGAAAAAGTGAAAATGCTTTGGTGAATTTAGTGTTTGTTGAACAGGTACGATTGTCTCTGAGAGACTATAGATTGTCATTCTAATCGTATAGGTCTGGTGAGAAACCTGAAGCTGTCGGGGTCAATAATTGATTCCGGTGTCTTTGAGGTCGCTTCGTCATTGTTTCGCCTGACGTAAGTTTCGTCAAACTAATGTTCTGCGATTAATCGATTTGTGTGGGTGCTGACTTAGCAATCAGCTTGGGTGAGAATGGTATCTCCACGGCAATGTCACCCAGAACGAACTCCCTCGCCCGAGTTCACTTTCAAAATCAACCGTTCCTCCCAACAGGATCGCAATCTCTTTGACAATTGAAAGTCCCAGTCCAGTGCCTGCGAATTCGCGAGTAAGACCTTCTCCATCAAGTACTTTGCGGCTTTGTCGAAACTTCTGAAAAATAATGGGCTGGTCTTCTTCAGCAATCCCTACGCCTGTATCGCGAACAAGTAATTGGAATCGGCCATCCTTCAAGTCCGAAACGGCAACGGTAATCATTCCTCCTTCTGGTGTGAACTTGATCGCGTTGCTAAGAAGGTTGTTGACGATTTGCCCAAGTTTATTGGGATCTTGGCTTGCCAGCGGTAGGTTATCCGGTATCTCAAATGAGATGGAGATGTTCTTGTCTTCCGAGAGTGAGTGCAGCATATCGCACTGGGCTGAAAGTAATCGCTTTAGATCAAACTCGGCGCATTTAATCTCCATTTTGCCGGCTTCGACCTTCGCCAAGTCCAGAATGTCGTTGATCATTTCTAATAGCAGTCGGCCACTTTTTTGTATGTTTGAAGCGTAACGGCGTTGTTTATCGGTGAGAGCATCAATTCCTTGCAGGACTTCCGAAAAACCGATGATACTGTTGAGCGGCGTTCGCAACTCGTGGCTCATGTTTGCCAAGAAGTCACTTTTAAGTCGATTGGCTTCGTAAAGTTGTAGATTGAGTTGGGCGAGTTGATCAACGCGTGCATCTAGTTCGGTATTGACGTGCTCGATTTCAGTTTGAGTTTCTGTGAGGTGGCGAAGCATCCGATTGAAAGCGTCTGCTAATTCCCTGAATTCATCCTCGGTCTCAATTGCCGCACGCAAGTTCGTGTTTCCATGAGTGATCGCATCGCTCACATCTCGTAAGTGGTACATGGGGTAAAGAACTAGGTATCGAACAATCGCGTGCAGCACGAAAAGTGTCACCGCAACAATCAGCATGCCAAGAGCGACGACAATAGCGCGAATCGCAGTCGTTTGGTCGTGAGTCTGTTTGTAAGGCATTGTTACCTTGAAGACTCGAAATGGAAATTGTGATGCCAATTGGAAAGGATCAGCGTCCGGATCGATGGTTAGAGATTCTGAGGAAGTGTGACAGGCCATGCACTCGAGAGTGAAGAAAATCGGCGTGTAATAGATGTACCGACCTTCTATCGGACCCTCCTCAGAATAAAGAGGTGAAGCAAGGCTCGGTCCGATCTGACTCATTGGTTCGTTCTCAGCAAGATCCAATGGGCGACTTACGTCAGGACGATCCACTTCGATCCGGCCAGCGAGACGAGTTCGGTAGTCTTCAGAGAGTTTTTCAAGAAGAGAAATTTCCTCCGGATCGTTTGAGTACCTAAGTGGGAGTTGCTCAAAACGTTTGCCATCATCCAACGCTAAGATCTGATATTCGGTCGTGATGTCCAGATTGTCATCCAGCAAAACTTCTCTTAAGGCGTCAAGCGTTTCTCTTTTGGACGTAGCAAGTTCCTCGGGCTGACCAATCGACCAGGTTGCATCTGTGTGGATTCGCAAGACTTCCGCTGCGCTAAAATCTCTTGCTCTGGTGCGAGTCGTGTTTTTAACCAATTCGCGACCGAGTTTTTCAACCACTAAAAATGCACCGAACATCAATACCATTAACGCCGAGCCGAAGAAAAGCAAGCATTTACGCTCTAAGCTCATCGACGCAAATAGTCTTGGAATGAACCGCAGCATTGAAGATGTTTTGGTAGTGGGTTAGACGACGGTTCAGTAATCGGAGTCGTGATGCGAAGTGATCAGCCAGAGATCGATGGGTGTTCCCTAGGCGTATTCACTAGCCTGGTGAAGTGACGCCGCACAGGCATTAGGATACTGGCTCGTTTAGGTGCAGTGGGTTTAGATTGCTATTTTGCAAGTAATCATAGCGATTTATCAAATTCGCGGAAATGTTTCTTGTTCTCGGTGATTCATGGATCGAGTTGCTGATCCGATCCAACAACCGTTGATCAGCAAGCGAATTGTGGCTTGGTGAGTAGGGGGTATCTTGGTATTCGTGAACTGCGAAGGTTTCCGGGATGGTTGACCGACCCAAATGATTCATTACCAAGATTGAAAGAAAGGTTTAACAAACGGAAAGTCATTCATATGGTGAAGCAAGAGTCAACGAGTGTACGTCTGATGCATTACGATCCGCGGTGGCGCCAAGAATATAAGCAGACTTGCAGCGGCCTTTTGCATGCCTGCGAAGGTTGGCTGTGCTCTGTTGAGCATATCGGAAGCACCGCTATCCCCGGTATGATTGCTCAGCCTACGATTGATGTACTCGCAGGCGTAAAGCATGAACACGAATTGAGTGAAGCAGCGATTCGAATCGAGGGTCTGAATTTTGTTGCAACCAGCGAAGCTTCGGATTCCCTCAAGCAGGTAACGCTGCAAAAGCCACGGCGTCTCGTGTCCGGGCAAAATGAACCAACCCACCGTGTATTTCTTATGCTTGAAGGGTCGGATGCATGGCTTCGAGCACTGCTTCTTCGCGACTACCTAGCTAGTCAGCCAGAAGTCGCTCTTCAGTACGAAGAGGTAAAGATGTTACATTGGAAGGAGTGTCAAGGTGATCGAGCGGCCTATGAATTAGCCAAGGCAATCTATCTAACGCATCTTGTTGATCAAATTGAAGCAGCGAAAGACAATTGTTGATTCAATTGTGTGAGAAAGTTGGCCATTGCTGCTAAAATTAGATTCATGACAAGGCAACTCTTAGAAAATCATGTCATCCGAGCATAATTCGCAGTCTCAGAAAAATCGCGATGTCGATCCTGTCACTCTGGCGACTCGAGAGGTGGTATGCTTTGATGATCGATCTGGTGACGATGAACCGATTGACGCGGAGTTAGTTGATGCAGCCGATCCATCCAGCAATCACGCTTTTAGTATTCAGAGCCGACTAACGGTATTAGCGATTCTCTTTTGCGTTACCGGTGCTCTTGGTTTACCGCTTCTTTGGATGAGCGATCGATTTAGTTCGCTCGAGAGATTGGTCTGGTCGGTAGTCGTCACTGCGTACACGTTACTACTGATTTGGGGCGTTGTGCAAATCTGCTTGTGGGCGTTGGCTCAGGTTTCAGTGATTGATTGATAGAGGGTCGCCCCGTAGTTAGCTATTTAGCTGTGACGGTGTGCAGCATTGAGAACGCTACAGCAACCCCCAAAAGTGATTTCGTCAACTTGATAGTTTTGTCGTCCAACTGGCAACTTGAGCTTTGACCTGATCGGGCGCGGTGGAGCCATAGCTCACGAATGCGGCAACTGCATTTTGTGTACCTAGGCATTCGTAAACACTTTCGTCTAATTCTGGTGCATGCTTTTGCAGTGCATCCAGTGAAAGATCCTTTAGGGCAACTTTCTTTTCCATCGCCTCTCCTACAATCGCACCGACTAAATGGTGAGCTCTCCGTTGCGGCATTCCTTTCTTGATCATCCATTCCATGAGCGTCGTCGCATCAAGGTAACCCTCCTCGAGCCGGTTTGCGATGGATTCTCGTTGCAACTGACTGCCCGCAACAATCGGTGCGGCGATGTCTAGCATGGCAAAAATAGTGTCAAAGGAATCAAACAAAGGTGGCTTGTCTTCCTGAAGGTCGCGGTTGTAGGCCATCGGCAAATTTTTCACCAAAAGCATTAGTGTTTGCAAATTGCCCATGACTTTAGCCGATTTCCCGCGGGTTAACTCCAGGGCATCCGGATTAACCTTTTGCGGCATGATGCTGCTGCCGGTGCAGAATGTTTGTGGAAGTTTGATGAAATTGAATTCGACGGTCGACCAAAGGATCCACTCTTCAGCCCATCCGCTGAGATGCGAAGCGATGACGGAAAGCACAAAAGCGGTTTCCATCATAAAGTCACGATCCGAGCTCGTATCGAGGCTGTTCGCAGTCACACTTTCGAAACCTAATTTTTCCGCCGTAAGCTGTCGATCAATCGGGAGCGTGGTTCCCGCAACAGCTGCTACTCCGAGACTGCATCGATTCACTCGACGTCTGCAGTCTGCGAGTCGTTCACGATCTCGCGAAAATTTTTCGATGTAGGCAAGCCAATAATGAGGCGCTAGAACCGGTTGAGCTCGCTGCAGATGAGTGTAAGCGGGCAAGATTACATCCGCGTCACTTTCGCAGCGACTTAGAAACGCTGTTTGAAGGGTTTTTAATTGATGATCCAGCTTGTCAATCGCATCACGGACCCACATCCGGATGTCCGTACTGACTTGGTCGTTTCGGCTACGTGCTGTGTGTAGTTTCCTTCCCGTGTCGCCGATTCGATCAATTAACGCTTGTTCGATGTGCATGTGGATATCTTCGAGCTCAAAACGAATTGGGAGTTTTCCCTCATCTAAATCAAGTTGTATCTCTCGTAATGACTCGCAGATCAGACGCGTCTCCTCCTCAGACAGTAAACCGACCGTGGCAAGCATTTCAGCGTGTGCGATCGAACCTTTCACATCGTGACGGTAGAGCCTACGGTCAAAGCTGATGCTTTCACCAAAGGCTTCCATGCGTTCATCTGCACCTGCTTGAAAGACGCCGCTTCGCGAGGGACTGTTCACTTTTGTTCCGTAGTCAGTGAGGAGTAATGGAGTTGCGATATTAGAGGCAATGAACCGCCGTTGGTTGGTTAAAAGCGGCTGTTTCCGGGTGTAAAAAGTCGACTGGGTATTCTGTTTTGTGCTCAGATTGGAGTTCTTGATTCTCGGCTTTTCCCTGCTGCTCTTTTAGGATATCTGACTGAGGGCCAGCAACCTTGCACCCATTATTGTGTTGCAGCAAAAAATGACGACCCCACCTGCTCGGCTTTCTTATCAGAAACCTCCGCTTGCGATTTCGGTTTTGCCCTGTATGCATTTACCGATACAGGCAATGATAATAGACGAAAAGCCTAACCCAATACGGCAGAGGTCATGAACGACTCCAGATGCTCCGGTTTTGAAGTAATGTTACAGATGGCCAAATCATGGTCTTTGAATCATGCGTTCGAGTTGATAAGCGGCACATCGCGTATCGCTATTTTTATTTTGCTCGTTTTATTTTCAAGCGAAATGAAACAGCTTTCGGCGCAGCAAATTATCAGCCGTGCCATTATGGGCGAGCCATACGGCGTTGCATTGGTTGAAATTCCTGTTGTCAATCCAGTTAGTGGCCGTGATGAAGCTCCTTTGTCGGTACATTCCTTCGGGAACAAGTCTAGGGGGCGAGTACTGTTCCCAGTTGCCAACGATTCAATCATCGAAGTGGCCCCTCCATCAGAACGCCAGTTACCACCAGCGGGAGGTGGTCGTTTGCTTGAACGCGTTGGTGAATTGTTTCGTGAGCTATCCGGTGATGAGTCAACAAGATTTCAGACGATTTCCCGTCGAGTCTTTTTTCTTTTCGAGGGGAAAGAGCCTTTCCGAATTCAACTGAGTGATGAAAAGAGAAATCTTGGGGAGGTGACGATTGAGCCGCTTCATAGCCCAGACTCTAGGCGCGAAGTACTAGCCCTTTGGTGGGAGGGCTATCTCTCGCAAATGCAGACACAGATAGATCGCGCTGATTACCCAACGGTAGTTGAGAGTTACCTGTTGGCAACACTGGCAAGGCAAAACCAAATGCCATTACCTGCTTGGTTCCTTGAGGCCGACCAAGTTGACGACCATGTTGTGGATACGTTGAAGCTAATTGGTGGTGCTGAAGAAGTAAGTGATTCAATTTTTCGTTTGGCAGCAGCTGGTATTCAAAATCACTCTTCGATTGTCGGACAAGCACTTCCCGAGGCGCCGATCTGGAAACCAGTGAAGGTTACCGACCCTGCTAATTTGCCAAAGGACGTTGAGAGCATTGCGAGTCGTGTTCCCCCTGAATGTTTTTATATCCGATACGGATCGTTCAGTAATTATCTTTGGTTCAAAGATTTATCCGAGGCGAATGGCGGTGATATTTCGAAGTTGGTAACACTACGCGGTGTTGAGAGAAACCTGTCCGGCAGAGTTGAGAATCAACTTGCTTTCCGGATGACTCAGTTGTCGAGAGTACTCGGCGGGACATTGGTGCAAGATCAGGCGGTCATTGGAAGAGATCTCTATTTGAGTGATGGCGCCGCATTGGGTGTTCTCTTTCAGTCGGCCAATCCGACACTACTGCACGCGTCGATGCGAGCAGACCGACAAAAAATAGCGGCGGAACAGGAAGAGGTTGCGCTTCGGGATGTCGAAGTTGCCGGCAGAAAGGTTTCATTTCTTAGTCGAGCCGACGGCAAAGTGCGATCGTTCTTGGCGGTCGATGGAGAATACTTGCTGGTGACCAATAGTCGCCATCTTTTAGAGAGGTTTTTTGAAGTCGCTCAAACCAAAAAATCACTGGCAGTATCGAAGTCGTTCCTTGTGGCTCGCCGGTATATGCCACTCTCGCGAGACGATACTGTTTTCGCTTATTTTTCTCCGGAGATGTTTCAGGGACTTGTTTCGCCCCAATACATGATTGAGCTGAGACGACGACTTTTTGCAAAAGCCGATCTGGTGATGGTTCATCTTGCTCGCATTCTTGCAAGAGCGAATGCTTCTACCTCTCGGCCGATCGAAAGTAGATTGGAATCGAACCTAGAGCAAAAGGTTGAAATTAGTATCGATGAGCTCGTCAACCTGCAATTGTTGCCACCACGATTTGGTGACCGATTCGATGGTAGCGGCGTGTTCGAGGTAGGAGAACAGTTTGTAGATTCTTTGAGAGGTGGTCGTGGCACCTTCTTGCCAATTTGTGATGTTGAATTTAGTGAGGTCACAAGAGAAGAAGCGGATTGGTACCAGAGAATTGCTGCGACTTACTCCGGAAGGTTCGAGAACTTCGATCCGGTGATGGTGGGTGTGCAAAGACAAATTGCGGATGGTGAATCAGGCAAGCAAAAAATTACCATTCACGCAGAGGTAGCACCGTGGGACCCAGGCAAATACGGAGAGTTAACAAAACAACTCGGCCCCCCAACGCGAACCGAAATGCTTTTTGCTCCGGACGATATTGTGACCGTTCAGGCTAATGTTGCCTCCGATTGGCTGGGTCCACCCACTCATTTATTCGCAGCAATTAAAGATACGATTCCTCCCGACCCTAGTCGGTTCTCAGGTGTATTAAGAACCTATTTTTCCCTGAAGCAAATGCCGGGCTATTTGGGTGCATGGCCGCAGCCAGGAGCACTGGACCGATTGCCACTCGGCTTGGGGCGTGGACGTCAAATTGGCCCGGGAATGACCAAGTTGGTCGGGGGGCTTTAT
>JADHOA010000053.1 GCA_016779185.1 Rubripirellula sp. | reverse complement strand
TTGACTACGTGATGGCTGCGGGGCCAATCTCGGATCGAGTCACGGAGTCGAGACCCCTATTTGAAGGTGCATTTCGTCTTAACATTAATGACAGCGAATCATTTGCTTTAAGTGATCACTTGCCACAATACGCAAGTTTTGAATAACGAATCATTCGGCTCACGCCAGCGAATCTGGTTGGCCGGCGACCGAGTTTGTTGGAGCATTGGCAAATAAAAAGGCAGCTGAGTAAGGATGGCTGTGGTAAGGTCAGCCTTTTAATGCATTTTTGCAATCGATATTCTGAATCCATCAAAAGGATTCTCTGGCGCACGAAATCATGCCCATTGGAAAAATATGATGACCCAAGTCAGTCGACGTCGGTTTTTGAATACCGCATCCACCTTAGCTTCTGCGTCGTCAATGGGTTTTTTAACGAGTCGCTCGGTTGCCCGATCAAAATCACCCAATGAGCGACCGAGTGTTGCGGTGATTGGCTGCGGCGGACAGGGAACCGGGGACGGTCGTCGTGCAACCAATTATGGAGATATTGTTGCGGTGTGTGACGTCGACACGTCGCACTCTGCCTACGCAAAGGCGGCGTATAATCGGCGAATGTCGGCCAGCGGGCGAGGGGTCAAGATTGATGTCTATGACGACTATCGAGCAGTCATCGACCGTAAGGATATTGATGCCGTTATTTGTGGGACCGTTGATCACTGGCATGTCAAAATATCAGCCGAAGCATTGAAGTCAGGCAAAGACGTTTATTGTGAAAAACCGCTAACACTGACGATCGATGAAGGGAAAATCATCACAAAGGTAGCCGAGGAGACCGGTCGTATCCTTCAGGTGGGAACGCAGCAGCGTTCCGATGAGCGTTTCCTGCAAGCGGTCGCGATTGCTCATTCTGGCCGACTTGGGAAACTCAAAAAGTTAACCGTCGGATTGAATCATAATCCGTTCAGTAAACCAGTGCCGGTTGTTGCACCTCCAAAGACATTGAATTGGGACCGATGGAAAGGACCGACGGAGGATGTGCCGTATCGTTTTCTGAAAAACGGAAAAGACGGTCAGAAGCTTGTGGTAACGTTGGGCGACGGATCGATCGATGCGTCCAATTGTCACAAAGAGTTTCGATGGTGGTTGCAGTACAGTGGTGGCAAGATGACCGATTGGGGAGCCCACCATGTTGATATTGCTCAGTGGATTATCAACCAATGTGGACCGGGGCAGGGACCTGTCTCTGTCGAGCCAGTGATGGTTCAGGCAATGGTTCCGTTTGATGAGCGTGGTAATCCGACGCTTGATGATCAGTATAATGCACCGCATCGATTTACGGTTCACGTCCGATTTCCTGACGATGTCTTAATGGAGATCACCAGTGAGGGTCGAAACGGAATCCTGATCGAAGGCACTCGAGGTCGGATCTTTGTCAATCGTGGCACCATCGAGGGAAAGCCGATCGAAGATTTGGGCACCAACCCTCTTCCCGGCGATTGGCTAGAAGGCATCTATGGCGGCCCAGTGGTGGAGCATGTGAATAACTTTTTCGATTGCATTGCAAGTCGCAAAAAGCCTGCGTCCGACGTTTGGACGCACGTCGCCTCGATCAATACCTGTCACCTCAGCAATATTGCGATACGCCTGAACCGTCAGATTCAATGGAATGCTAAGAATCAGAGAATCGAAAACGACGCAATCGCAAGTTCGATGATGAAACGCGATTTCCGAAAGGGATATGAAATCGAGATTTGATGGAGTGATTCCACCCGCGACGTAGCGTTACTTTTGCTTCATTGTGATGCCCCAATGTTGCGAGTGTTCCTTGACGTTGACCACTTTCCATCCTGGGTTTTTTCTCTCGGCAAGTAGGATCGCTTGAGATGCCGATTTCGCACTAATTTTAGAAATTGCGACCGTTCGCTGGCTCGGTATCATTGCATTGATTCCAGCGATTGCATCATTGGATGCTTTGACTGAATAAGCTGGAGTCAAACTGATGCATGCTAAAATGGCTGCTGTAAATAATTGCTTTATCATTTTCTCGGCTCTCCGTGACGCGTGTAAAGGAAACATACTGGGAACAGTAATCTTGACCTACCAACCTATCGTCGGGTCGTAACATTTGTCTTTTTTGAAAGTCATGTCGGAGGGCTCCTGAAACGCCGGCAACTGTTTTATATCTTGAGATTTGTCTTCCCCATTCCTGAGGATAGACGCCTAATAACGCTGTTATTCGTATGAACATTCGATTTTGCAAAATGATGCAGTTTTTTAAATATTCGAATCTTAATCATTGCTCTCTGATTTCACTTGCAATGCTTTGTGTGCCAATCGACGCAAGTTTCGCCATAGCGGAGGATCATCTCGCAACGGCAACGATGACTTATGCCGAGCCTCAACCGATCCTTTGCAATGGTCAATCGATCCAGCTCGACGGTCATGCCGCGGTACGCTGCTATGATTGGGATGGGGACGGTGACCTTGACGTGCTTGCCGGTGATGGGGCAGGTAGGATTTGGTGGTTTGAGAATCGTGGCACAGAAAACCAGCCAAGGCTGGCCGAAAAACAGGTGGTAGCCGCTGGTGAGAAATCTCAGTGGGGGCAGCGTCATACGGGTGTTGCTTTTGCTCAAATTTTGGGATCGGATCTTCCTGATCTTATTATTGGCCATTCCAAAAGACTTATCTCGATCCACGAAAATATAGGTTCCGCCCAAAGTCCGGTGTTTGAGGAATCAGGAACAACCATTGAGGTGCAAGATGGGTGTGACGGGCGATTTGATGTCGTTGATTGGGATAGTGATGGCAGTTTGGATCTCGTCACCGGATCGTTTGATGGAACGGTGCAGTGGCATCGCAATACGAGCTCGAAACACGAAGTAACGTTTACCGCGGGTGAACCCTTCTGTGATATCCGAATCGCTTACAACGCTCACCCAAGGCTTATTGACTTTGACGGCAACCAACAAGTCGATCTATTGCTTGGTCTTAATTGGGGTAGTGTGACGCTGTATCGTCAAGTGACTGAAGTATCCGGTGCTAGTCTCGATTCAGGACAACAACTCAAGTGGACTGACGGGAAGAATCTGAATATACGATCACTCAATGGCGATGATACCACGCCTGAACTGGTGGACTGGGATGGTGATGGCGTCCTTGATTTGTTGAGTGGTGGAAACAACGGTCAATTGTTCTGGATGAAGGGAATTGGTTTTCCTTCACGAGTCGCAAGGATAAAAGAACTGCTTAAACAGTACGGTGCAGATCTGGGGGAGCAGCTTCGAGCAAATGATTTTTTGCGAGGTGATGTTTTTGGATGCTTTCAAGCGATTCAAGCCGACCTTGGAACCAATCTCATTGGTTCTGCTGCACGTGAAGAGCTATTCGCCTCTCTCGCGCCGCTGGCCAAGGTCTATGCAGAGTCTTTTTCACGTCAACACTTTGATCTTAACAGGGAACCGCATCTTCCTTTACTTGCAGCCCAGTACTGGGTTGTCCTGCTAGAGAGTCTCCCTAATACGAAAGCGAACCGGGAGCGAGTCGCTAATGCTCTCGGATTCGAAGGCGGCTATCGTACTTTACTCGTGGATTTTGGTGTGATCTTTGTTGATAATCAAACCGCAACCGCGGAGCATCTCGACGCTATGATCCGACTGTTGCGGCATATACCCGCCTCGACTTGGGATGTTGAAACGATCACCGTTGCCGGATGGCTCGGACCCGCCCTGCAAACTCATCCTCTGCGATCTCGATCTGGAATCAATATTTTCGATTTACCACTTGGTCGCCCTGAAAACAGTTTTGCCAGCGATTCACCTCGGCCGGGAGTCACTGATGTTTATCTCATTTGCCTTGCCCATGAGATTGCGCACAACATGCTCGATACCGTAGGCAAAAAAAATCGACCTGATTTATATGAGTTAAAGTTTCTTGGGTTGGCACAGGCCGCTGGGCCTCATGTGGTTTTTCAGTCACCTCCGTCAAAAGGGATTGATTTGGAGTCCACGCAGGCGAACTTTCTTCGCATTGGTGCATGGAACGGTGAAAAGAATAGGTGGCGTGAGGCTTGGCTTGATTACTTTCAAGGCAAGCCGGAATTTGATCGAGCTTACTCGAGAGGAAACATTCAGTTCTTTTTGGATTCACCCCAAGAGGCTTTTGCGACCCTTGCCAACCAATACTACGCTGACAGCGGTTTGATGCTTGAGTTCTGCAAGAAACGGTGGGACGAAGGTAACCGTACGAATATCAACCAGTTTTTGTTGATTGCGGAATACCTAAGCGAAGGTAAAGGTAAGGGTGAATTTTTTCAGTTAAAACCCGGTGGAAAACTGTCTGTCGAATCGGTCGAATTTCAACGGAATGCTAAATCACGAATTGCACAACTTAAATCGAATCACTTGGTGGCAAGATTCCATTACGATCCCGACGGACTGGTGACTTCATTTGAGCTAGCCAATCGCCAAAATGAAAAGAAGTAATGCTATTCGTAAGTTACTCTAGCGTTCGATTGTGAGAAGGACGCTATCGATAAGTGTTAACGTCGATTCGAAACCACCATCGACAAAATAGAGATCCCAAACTTCTTTACCCTCGTCATCTTCTTCTCGTTTGGGATAGCCAACTAAATCCAGTAGTTGGAATGCACGCGGATCGTTGTTGTCGATGTCAACCGCATAGACCAAGGAGGATTCGTCATCCTCCTGTTGATCAATCTCAAGAAGTAGCCGGTAGGGCAGCGGATTCTCTTGATTCGCAGGCAAAATATAATCGGCTGGATCGAACGAACTATTCTGCGTTGCGCTGGTAACACCATCGAGCATGAATTGCTGATTGAGGTCTTGGCCAGATTCAGCGGCCTGCCGCTTCGCGTCTTCCCAGCCGCGAACTTTGAAATCCCAATACGGTAGGGAGGCACGGGCTTGGATGTCTTCGGGGCCGTGTAGGGTTTTGATGTGGTACGAGGATGCGTTCTCGAGCCAGATCGCAACATTGGGTGGCTTTTTTAAATCAAAGTTTTCACCCGTTCTGATCGATAAACGCATTTGGTAGTTCGCGGCTGGATTGTAGTGGTAGAGAAGCCCCGTTTCATCCATCGCAAACTGTTCAACCGCAGGTCCGAAGTTTTGGCTCAGAGAAAGAACCGATCGAATGGGGCGTGGTTGCCAGAGAAACAAGCCGGTGATACTTGCGGTGATTGCAAGCGAGAGCCAAAGGAGTTTGGTGCGGCCATAACGAGATAGCAGGCTTAGGTTGTTGGCGACGTGTAACGCGATGATTCCGACGAACACAAAACCCAGCAGAGCATGCAGTCCGACGATGGCGATCGAGAAAGGTTGCACAAAGGCTAAGATTCCCGTTACTGCCAGCACCACAAAGCTTGATGCTGTCAGAAGTGATACAAAGCTGCGGCGATATTTTTTCATGTGCACATGAGTTAGAGTGACGCGAGCTAGGCTTTTTGAGGCACGATCTGCCCGTGTTCACGGAGCACCGAGTGAATTTCTTTCAGCGGGATTTCCAAAGGAGTGGATCCCGATCTAGCAGCTAAGCTTGCTGCGACTCCAGCTGCCTGTCCCATCCCCATGCATGAAGCTTGGACTCGCAACCCAGAGTTTGCCAAACGATCACTGCTAACCGATCGTCCTGCCACGATGAGATTGCGGCTGCCCTTGGGGATCAACGCGCCAAATGAGATCGTAGGTACGGTTCCGGGCTTGAGCGGTTTTGGGCGAACTCCTGATTTTGTGTGGAGATCAACAGGATAAAATGCGTAGCTAATCGCATCATCAAACACGCGACCTGAGGTGTAATCGTTGACCGTGATCACTGTCTCCCCTTGGATACGGTACGTCTCACGAAAGCCGGTTTCGGGTTGCATGTGCATCAACCTCTGCTTGCTTTGGCGAACTCGTTCAAGTATCGCTTTGCGGCCAGTCAGATTTGCCTCGGTGGCCGTTCGCGAGTTGGTTGAGTCGGCTCCGTGAACGTATAGCCTTTGGATTTGATTGCGTCCCGGTTCGTGTTTTTCTCCGAGCATGAACAGATACGATCCAGGTTGCCGTTCCTCTTCGCGAAATCTTGGAAACCCCAACATGCCGACCACTTCGGCACCACCGGTACAATCAATGATCTGTTTGCATTGGATACGTCGTTTGGTTCCAAACCCAACACAATCGACCTGCCAGCCGGTAGCCGTTTTAGTAACGCTCTGTGGGAACTCGTAGTATGCGATTTCCACTCCCGCCTCGGTGCATTTTTGTTCGGCGAGGATCGCGTAAAGAAACTGGTTGGTGTAGACCTGATTCTGCCAATGCTTTTGCGGCACCTTCGCAAAGTTGGGTAGTGTGCCTCCGTCCAGTTCTACACTTTCGGTGACTAGTTCCCATCCAATCCCAGCGATCACCTGCTTGCCCCAAGCATCAAACAGCCCCGGAAATGCGACGCCAGCCGTTGTGGTGGTGCCACCGAGTTGGCTATTGCGTTCAACAATCAGGGTTTTAGCACCCAGGCGTCCGGCTTGAATTGCCGCAACGTGGCCCGCTGTGCCTCCGCCCACAACCAACACATCCACGCTTTGCGTGATTTCGGGTTCTTCGGCGTCAGCGAGCGTTTGTGCCGTGACATGCGAGGTCGATGCAATCGTCATGCCTGCGAAGGCACTACCAAGGACGGTATGTTGCAAAAAACCTCGACGGGTCTTGTTCTGAGTTTCATCTTTTGAATTTGAAGAACTCGTCAATTCTTGCCCTTTCTTTGTTGCGTGTTGATTTAGGGAAGCGTTGATCTTAATCGTTCGATGCGTTTCATTTCCACTGCGGACTGAGTTTAGCTGCCGCAGAAATTACGGATGCTAACGGGGTGTAATCCGCGCCGTCCTTGGCTGCTTGAACGCAGTGAAGGCAATCTTCCTCGCTCGCAGAACTCTCATGCTCACAGAACTCTCATGCTCACAGTGCGAACATTTAATCCGCTTCGCCGGGTCGTGATTCGGCATTCGTGGAATCACCCACTAGGAGAACACGATTCAATGTTGCTCAATCACTATATCGAATCAGCGGAGACGAGACCAACCTTAGCGATGATTCGTTTGACTTCGACAACCCTGTTTTTTATCGCTGTCAAAGTCGTCGCTGCAACTTTTTTTTCTTTTTCTATGCCCCTTCTTGTTTCTGTGTGTGCCGGAGGATTCGATGGAACACTCCGCAACACTTGGCAAGCAACCTGCGGATTCCTTCGTAACATGATCGAAAACGCAAAATGATAACAGCCTCGGAGTATTAGTACTTCAGCTTGCCTGAAATCAGCAAGTAGAGAGGGAGGCCGACTATCAAGAACGTGAGGGGGATTAGGTAGCTATCAGAGAGGTGGTTGAGAATTACCATCGTTTCAGAAGGCTTGTTGTTTTGAAGTTTTTGCAGGTTAGCCAGTGAGGAGGGCTTGAGTTCATTTTGAGGCAAAAAGTAGTTAGATATGGCTAGAAAACCACAGGCCAATAATGCAAGGACCAGAGTTCCAAGTAGCCATTTGGTGCGGCGAGGAATCAACGCGAAAAAATTCTTTTTCGGTGGGTCCACGCAATTTTGGTCGATCGCTTTGCCATCCACTTGATCTCCACCCAGTAAATCAGGGTCGGTGACGGTGTCGAGCGATTGGTATTCATCGAAGTCCATCGATAAATCATGGTCATCCGTGGTGGATGCAGGACGCTTCGATTTGATCACGAAGCGGTTGGCGAGGAAAACCATTCCGCGTATCAACCCGTTGCGACCATGATAGGTGATGGCTTCATCGGGATTCAGTAGGATCACTAATGAAAAAAATATTGGGTACAAACCAAGGAACCCAATGAATACACAAGCTTCAAGGGCAGCCTCCGATCGATATTTAAACTCAAGTTCCATACCGATGTAACACCAGAAGATCATCCACGCCGCGGCGACAATGGATACTTTCAATCGTAAGAGTCCGCTGCCGTTTGACACCTTGTCATCAATGTCTTGTTCGCTCTCGCGTGCCCTGTCCCTAGTCAATCGCTTGGCTTCTTCAGTTGATTCTTTGTCTATTTCAATGGCAAGTGTTCCATCTGCTTCTACGACTCGCCAGCAAGTGTCTCCAGCACGAAGAAAGTAACCTGCTCTTATTGATCCTGATTCAATACGTTTTTTCGCTTCAACCGTGATCTCGTCGAAGAATGAAATTTTGAAACTATCAACCACCTCGCGTGAATCGTTCAGGATGTTAACAAGCATCACTTATCTGCCCAATTGATCGTATCCTTGAACTACTCAATCGCTCGTGTGTCACTCATCCAAAAACCACAGGCTTACGAAGATAGCTGTTGGAATTGGATGGCGAGATCCCTTGTTCCCGCTATCGTGTCACTAAGTCTTTCAAGTTATTTATCGAAGTAGGATTCTAGCTAGAAGCGAAAAACAGAACGCTTCATTGAAATTACGTTAAATCTCTTCGCAACGAGCAGTCTCTTCTTCAGATTCTGTGAGTAGCCGGCAGTGAATTAAGGAGTGATCACTGTCCTTGTTTTGTTCGCTGTCCGATAGAGGCTGTATCTGCCTTCGGAAGTTAGTGTTGGACGTGGCTAGTAGCCTGCGTTTGATTTACTAAGCGATTAGTCTAGTGCATTTTTGTATGCCCATGTGAAGGTTTACACGATATCAACATATGAGAGTGAAAGGTCAGAGTGTGAAACTGGGAGTCCATTAATTATGGATGCTGAAGATGCGATGTATCTCACTGGATTTGTTCTTGGGAAGATATCTCATCGAACTCCGGTCGATTCGCTCACTACGTTAAAGCGGAATATTGAACGTGGTTTATTAAATCAAACCTTACTTCATAACCGTAGTTCAAGCTTCGGCGCAGTCCACTGTGGCCCCACGATCTCTTGTCCTCCAAGGATACTGAGCATCATTGCGAACGCGATCTGATGCCTGTGAAAGTGTCTCCATTATGGGACGAGTTGCGTCCATATCTTCAGAAGGCAAAGAGTCTTAATCCTGATGAGAAATATGTTCTTAACAATATTTTAGGACTGAGAGATAAACCTGAGTTTGAGCAGACTAATGGAGAGGGTGATGTGATCAGGCGAGGACGCTTTGAGACGAACGCTAACAGTGCGTTGACCAAGGCGATCCACCGTGCGGGATTGTCAAGCAAGCACATTGGTTGGCACTTGATCCGAGATTACCGCATTAATGAACTGGATCGTGCGGGTTGTCGTGCCAGCGAACTAGACGAGTGGATTGGCAACACGGAAGAGGTGAGGCGGCGACATTATCGCACCAACAGTGTGAACTACAGTGATCGTCAGACTGCTCGTTTGAGGGGGCAAAACGAAACGTGTACCAAGGATTCAGAGATCGTGTACCAAATAGTGTCCGGCGAGAACGCCCAAAGCGACCCAAAGGAACTCATTCAGCAGATGCTAGAAGCGGGAAAAGGCAGTGAATTGCTGGAAATGCTTGAAAACGCACTAAAAGAGAATGATCCAGCAAAGCAGAAAGTACACCCCAGAGGTGTTTCACTCGCAAAGCAAAACAGGAGCGAAAGCTTCGGGTGTTGCGTGTGGGGACCTGTCTGGGGTCCTGCAACAAAATACGCAAGCGGCCTTGCTTGAACACTGGGAGAATCTGTCCAAGGATCAGCAGGATTTAGTATTTGAGTTGATTCGAGTGTTGAGTCAGTTTTGACTTCTCAAGCTCTGCTTCGGCCAGAAGTCGCTTGAGGCGAGCGTTCTCTCCTTCAAGGTCTTTCAGCCTTTTGGCTTCTTCACTCTTCATGCCTCCGTACTGATTACGCCATCGATGGAATGTTGCTTCGCTGACTTCCAAAGTCTTAAGAACTTCCTCGATGCTCTTTCCGCCATTGAGCATCACTTCAGCATCACGCAGTTTCTTGACGATCTGCTCTGGTCTATGTCGCTTATTTCGCTTCTTCATCTAAGAGTCTCCTCGCCCGTTTTTGGGCTTTAGACTCTCAGACCATCTGGATCAGTTTTTGGCGAGCACGCCACAAGTGTTATTGCACCTAGTAGCATCTTTTTCGATAGTCATCCAAAACCGCGGGATATAACTTGGAGTGTAAGTGCGGTCTTCGAATCTCACCGATAACACATTCCGCCCGAAAGCACCGTTTATGAGAGCGTGAAAGGGAGATTGTTTCTCTAGACCTCCCGAAACTAACGCTTGAGGGAAAGGCAACTATTCGCAAGCTATTTGAAGAGGAAATGCAATCAAATGCTCACATAAGAGCCTCATGGATTAATGCTACTTCACGTGACGCGCCCGTTTTTCCCTTCAGATTCGCGTGCCATTTTCGGTTAGGAATGTCACGCCAAATTCTTTTCTGATTCGGTTTCATTCTCATCTCCCTGATTCCACATTCCTTCATGACATCCGGGTAACCATTCAGTTGCTGATCTTTACTAAATGCCACCATTTGGACGATCGGCGCACCAGGTTTCATCAACGCACGGATAGCCTCCAACGATTCCCCTAAGTGATGCAGGTAAACCTTATACTCACCGTGTCTTGGCCCAAATGTATAGTCTGCCGTTGCCTTCTCATCATGACAGTCAGCTATCCAATACGGAGTTGGTGATTCCCGTCGTACCCAAAATCTGCCATCGGGGACGGATAGATCGGTGATAGCCAAATCGCGTCGATTCCCAGACCGGCGAGATAGTCCAGCCACAACTCAATTCCGGCAAGGTCTCCCACCCCGTCCGCATTGCTATCCTGAAACGAGTGGGGATAGTTTTGATAGATCACCCCAGTCTCCCACCAGCGATAATCCTGTAAAGTTTGGCGGATCATGTCGAGATGTTTCGGTTCGTTGGAATAGGGATTCGGATCTTCGACGAAGATCGTGACTAAGACATCGACGCCAGCAATTCTTTCACCTCGATGGTGGCAAACGTTGTGGCGTAGTCCGACATCGCGTACGGAATAACGAGGTGGTTTTCGTGTACGATCGCACCGCACGAGTAAACGACATTGGGGACATAGCCTTCGCGTTCCGTCTCGTTGGGCGTAATAAGTGGTTCGTGTGAGCGAATGAGAATTTTGGAGGGGTCTTTCAGATCCAACAACATCGCGCCGATGCAGTACTTGCGCATCGGGCCGACTCCGTGGGTCAGCACGAGCCAACCGGCGTCCGTCTCAATCGGTGAACCACAATTGCCCATCTGAACGAACTCCCAGGGGTTGGCCGGCTTGATGATCAATTCGCTCGTGTGCCAAAAATAGAGTCTGTCGGAGTACATCAAAAACAGGTGCTCGCCGTCTTGACGACCGAGCATCGCGTAGTGGCCGTTGATCTTACGCGGGAACAACGCCATGCCTTTGTTGGAAACGGCAGGACCATTGAGGGTGTGCATCTTAAAACGCAGAAAATCTTTCGTTTCCAGTAATTGAGGCAACACCATTTGCCCGTCGTAAGCGCTATAGGTGGCGTAGTATCGACTTCTGCCATTGTCGTCTTGGAAGTCGACGAATCGTGCGTCTTCGATCCCGTTGCTTTCAGATGGACTGAAGGGAAAAATCAAACGCTCCGACAGTTCGTGATCCGCCGTGTATTGGATCTCGTAGTTCGACTTCGCCAACATGACGACTTGTTCAACCAGTGGAGCGAGTTCGTCATGATGGGACCGGTGTTCCCGTAGCGACGCCTTTAAACATGCTTCGAGATCACCAAGCGTGAATTCCTCGGGTAGTGCAGCCAAGACTTCGTACGTGAACGTATTGCCAAGTCCCAATTCAATCAGCTTTCGCCTGAAAAGATCGTTTTCGTAACACGAATCGGGAACGAACCGGGGAGTCGTCACGAACCGCACCGGTTCATCAATGGTGATTGTTAAGTCACTGTCGATCGTCCCGCTGCGAAAAACGATGGACGAAATGTGTCCTTCCCCCACCGCGCGTAGACTCATCGCAAAACGCCTCGTTCCTGCTGGTAGGTTGGTTTGGTCTGGATGCCACACGAGCGAAGGATTGAACAACGCCGCCGATTCCAGCGCATACTCCTGTGTAAAGTAGGCTCCCAACAGCAGCCGACGGTTTTCGCTCAGTGGAGTATCGGTGAGGAGGTGACATTTGATGTCTTGAAATCTTCGCTCGAAGAACGCCTTGGGATTTTGGTGACGCCCGTGAAATTCTTCGAAAACGTGAGCGAGTTGCTGATTGACCTCTTGTTCCGATAATGTGCATACTCGCCCGATCACCCGCAGCAAGCGGTCATGGCCGGGCGGCCTGAAAGCGCGCAAGACGACTCGTTGTTTATTGGGACAGAGAACGATTCCGGTGCGTTTGATTGGCAAGCGTTTTCAACGATTGGAGGTTGTGAGGAAGCGAATGGCGGCATTGAGTCGGTGCATTTCTACGAGTGAGAGTAAGAACGCGAGAGTCGACTCTGCACCTTGGTTTTGGTTTACTTGGTTTTCCATCAAGCCGTCAAAACAACCGCCCGTCGAGGCGTCATAGATGGGTTGCCCGAGATCATTGCGACCGAGAAACCAGTCGAATGCCAAGTGAGCTTGTTCGTTCCAGAAAGGATCTTTGCTCACGGCAAACGCTTCGATCGACGCCGAAACCATCGCGTGAGCTTCAATGGCTTGCTGGTCAAACACAGCCGCCTCAACACCCTCGCGATTAAAGCCGTTGGAACCAATCGGTCGAAATCGGCCCTGCGGCGAGAGCTGTATCTCGCAAAGCCATCGCAGAGATTTCATTCCAATATCTCCGGCTCGCTGATCATCCGAACAACGTCCGTGTGTGATCAACGCCTGCGACAGCTTGGCGTTGTTATAGGTCGCTATATTCTCAAACCAGGGCCAATCATCCGTCGCGATCGCTTCATACATATCACAAAGCCGGTTAGCGAGTTGCACGCTCATGGCTGCTGCCGTTCGATCGCCGTTATAGCGTCGCAGGTACTCTTGAATGCCCATGATGGCGAGCGCCCAAGTCCTTGGCGATGTTGTCTGCTCACAGGCAGGAAGCGCCTGATGAAACAGATCGCGGGCCCATGCGACCAAGCCAGCACGGCGCGAGCGACCGATGCATGTCCCCAATGCCCACAACGCGCGGCCCTGCGAATCGTCCGAGCCGTCGTCTTCGAGCCAACGCCGGTCAAAACTCATGAAATTGCGAAAACGCCCGGTATCTCGATCAAACGCGACATTAAGAAACGCCGCGTAACGAGATGCGAGGGAGCGCACATCGGCCGAATCCCTGCCTTGATCTTCCAGCAAGACCGTCAAGATCAGTGCCCTCGCGTTATCGTCGGTGCAATAACCATGGGCATGATCGGGAACCGAGTAGATGGCATGTTGGATGATGCCGGTCGAATCACTGAGATTTTGTAAGTGAGCGAGTTGCATCTTCGGTAGGGCCAGCGGATGCTCGTCAAGCGTGCGTACGGCGAGAGGCTTTAAGAAAACGCTGCGCTGGTCTCGGGCTTGATTGAAGGAGTCAACGTACAACCTCGAAACATGATCCCAGGTCATGCTTCGTCCCAGTTCTCGCGCTTGGGCTCGCATCGATAGCCGCCGTTCGTCGTCAATCAATAGTCCAATGACTTCGCCCGCGATTGCCGACGAATCCGCGAACGGGACAAGAACGCCGCGTCCATCGGCAAGCAATTCCTCCGCGTGCCAATAGGGTGTGGAGATCACCGCTTGCCCACAACCGAACGCATAAGCCAAGGTCCCTGATACCGCTTGCTGGACGTTCAGATACGGAGTGATATAAAGATCGGCGGCTCCAATAAACTCCGTCAACTCTTCCAACTCCACGAAACGATTGTAAAAACTCACGTTCCTTGTGATGCCAAGTTCCTTGGCCATGCGTTCGAGACTGATCCGATATCGCTCGCCCTGCTCACGAATCAAACTTGGATGCGTCGCCCCAAGAATGATGTAAATGAAGTCAGGGAACTTGGCAACGATCTCCGGAATCGACTTCAAGACGTACTCGATTCCTTTGCCGGGCGAGAGTAAGCCAAAGGTTAGCGCGACGGGCTTGTTCTCAACGCCGAACTGCTCTTTCAAGACTCTCTGGTCAGTATCGGGTGCGTCGGGGATACCGTGCGCGATCAAGTCGACTCGTTCGCTGGCGATCGAGTACGTGTTGATCAAAGTTTGGCGACAACGCTCGGTCATTACGACCAGTCGTGTCGATAGTCGCACCAGTTGCATCATCACTGCACGCTGCGTTTGACTTGGTTCCGACAGAACAGTGTGGAGGGTCGTAACAACTGGCATCCTAAGATCTTGCAGCAGTGCCAAGATATGGCTTCCGCATGGGCCGCCGAAAATGCCAAACTCATGCTGCAGTGAGACGACATCGACGTTGCTGAAGTTGAGGAAATCGGCTGCGGCGTGGTACTCTTCCAGTTCTTGTTCGGCGACTTGAAACTGAACTTCGTTCTCGTAGGCGTATCCGTTGGCGATGTCGTCCATCGCGACAACGAAGCACTCTGCATGGGATTCTTTGGCTACCGCGATCCGCACATCATGCGTGAACGTTGCGATGCCACATTTGCGAGGCAAGTAGTCACCAATAAAAGCGATCTTCAATAAGGCGGGTGTCTTCATTGCTTTGTTTGACTTTGGGTTGATAATTCAAGCGAATCCAACACAGATTGCTTCGAGAATCGGGCTGAGGCGATGGAGGTGTCGGCTGCTCCGTAGAAGACTTGCAACTGATCACCTTGATCCAACATCGCTGTCGGGAAAACGACGTTGGGAACGAAACCGCTGATTTCAAAGTCGGTGGCTGGCTGCATGATCGGCTCGCGTGAACGACCTAATACGCGACCAGGTTGATCATGATCGAGCAAGATTGCGCCAGCACAGTAGCGGCCTACCTTGCCGGCGATATTGGAGGGCGTGCTGCCGTGGTACAAGGTCAGCCAACCTTCATCGCACAATATCGGAGGCGTTCCACTGCCCACGCGATCGCCTTCCCAAACATGGACGCCACCAAGAACGAATTCGTGCCGGCCCCAGTGAATCAAGTCGGGCGAACGGGCGAGCCAGATCTGTGGCGGACTGAAGTGTGAATGCGGGTTCGGACGGTGCAACGCGACGAAGTCACCGCCGATACGAAGGGGAAAGAGAACAACGTCCTTGTTCTCGCTGGGGAAAATGATTCCATGTCGTTGAAAAGAAACAAGGTCCGCCGAAGACATCAGTGCCGTCGCCGCACCCGATCGAGAAACTGCGACGTAGGTAATCCAGTAAGTCTCGTCGATTTTGGTAATTCGAGGATCTTCGATGCCGAATTCTTCCCACGATTCTTCGGGTCGCAGCGATGCGGTGAACTTCCAAGTATCGGGATTCAGCTTGGTTGCACGGAAGACTTGGAAATGCGAGATGGATGTCAGCCGAAGGTCGCCGTTGCTCTTCATCGCAACAACGCGAGCATCGGTGTGCATCAAGTCTTCATCACGAACCCAATCGACCTCTGTTGAACCTGTCGAAGACCAATGGGGAAGCGGTGTCCAAGCGGCACGTCGCTCGGCGGGACGCTCAGCAACTCTCGCGAGCATAACGAGTTCGTCTCCGACCATCGCAACGCAGGGATTGAATACGCCAATGACTTCCCATCCGCTCTGCGAGGGTTCGATATCGCTGGGTTGCAGCAAGAGTGATTCATAAAGTCGGGTGATCATGGGCTGCATCCAAGTGTTTTCGGCGTAGTTCGATCACGTTGGGACGACACTTCACCGTCAACGGCCAGCAGTTATCAATTAGGTCGTTCGTCTCGATGGGGAGGAAGTCGGCACGTTCCAGGATTTCGTCCAGGCCCTTTCGATTCGATTGCGCATGGTTAGCGAGCCAGTTTCCCTAGTATTCAAAAGTCGACAGGATTCGACCTATGCACTTAGGAGCAAATTGAATGCCAGTGGTCCAGGAATCGAGGTTTGTTAGCGTACAAGCACACATTTTGGTCAACGCCTGAATTGTTTGAGCGGTCAAATACGCGCACTTGCGCGCCAACGCACGAAATCAAACGGTCGCTGTTTCGTAAAGATGTCTCAATATCAGCTTTTGATACGTTTCCCTCGATGCATCGTGTCTTCCCTTGTTCAGCCTGGGGTTGAGACATCGTTTTCGGAATACATCATCACACGTTACCGGCACACTGAGCAGAATCTTCGGTCACGGCTACAATGAATTGCTGATCGTGCTGGTGTTGAGAGATGGCCTAAGCCCTTCATCTGTCTTCGAGCTTCTCGACGCACCGAGCTCGAGCGAACGGGTCGCTTTGCGAACCATGTCCTTAACGATTGGTTTGGTCACAGCGGGGCCATTGCGGAGACGCATTACCTTCAGACCACCGAAGCTGACTTTGATTTGGCTGGGGACCTGCTGGGGGACCTATTCGGGGTCCCATCACAAGGGCGTCAGGATCCCCCAAGAGCAGTCGCCAAACGAAAAAACCCCGGTAAAAC
>JADHOA010000052.1 GCA_016779185.1 Rubripirellula sp. | reverse complement strand
GGTAACGTTCACTATTTAGTGACGGAGTACGTACCCGGAAAAGATTTGCGTCGTTTGATCCGGGCCAACGGCCCCCTTTCGATGTCTGCGGCAGCATTGATTGTTTCCGATGCCGCTCGCGGCTTGCAGTATGCACACGACCTAGGGATGGTTCATCGAGATATCAAGCCTGGGAATCTCCTTGTTACGCCCGATGGTCATGCCAAGGTTTCAGATATCGGCCTAGCTGTGTGGACGATGAGTTTGGATGCGGATCCGCGAGCAGGGAAAATTGTTGGTACGGCAGACTATCTTTCCCCAGAGCAGATTAGAGACCCTGCATCAATCGGTCCGCTGAGTGATATCTACTCCTTGGGTTGCACGCTGTACTTTGCGGTGACCGGTAAGGTGCCATTTCCCGGGGGAGACTCTCGGAGCAAATGCCGTCGACATTGCGAGCAAACTCCGTGGCATCCCCGTCGATTCACTCCATCGCTCTCCGAGGAGTTTGTTGATGTCATTGCCGACATGATGGAAAAAGAAGCTGGCCGGCGCATCCAATCGGCGAGCGAAGTCGTCGAGCGACTTGAAGCCTGGGCGTGTTCCCCTGAAGAAATGGTTGCGCTGCCAATGGAAAGGCAAGTCTGGACTCCACCGCCACCGCCTAAAGAACCGTCTCAGCTGCGAGATTCACTTGATTCGGCTGATCCCATCCACTCTTCTGGGGCGTTTGGATTTGCATCTCAAAGTCACAGTGATTCATCTTTGGTGCCGCTTTTGCCCAATGACGAAGCGGTTGGCAGTTTTGTTTCGCCTGCGCTCCCATCGGGTCAACGCTCCGGGCGCGGTGTGGCGGTGGCAATTGCTTTGGCGATCGCAATTCCGATTAGCCTTTTGATCGGTGCTGTAGTCGGCTTTTTGTTGCGTGGGGGAGTAGGCGGCTGACATCACCCAAAGAAAAAAGGGGTGTCGTCGAAAAAAAAGGGGGGCGTCTTGGGCGGTTAAGCCGATCTCGAGTCGAGAAGAAAGACAGGATACCTCTGGCGGGTGCCTTGTGATTAGTTTTTCCGGAATGTTCCGATTGGTTCAAGTGTGACGATTATTCGTGACGATACCCCACTTGGATGACAGAACTGCGCGAATCCTTCGCGGTAGGATCTGGCTGACTGTTGGCAAAGGATCTGTCGAGGCGATCTTGACGACTCCCTCTGGCCTGCTTAGACTTTTTGAGTGTTAAGTCAAAAGTGGCAAAGGGTTTACATCGATCGGCCTCTCAGGGGTTCAGTGCTACAGGGAGTCAGTGTGACCAAGAAAGATATCGTGAGAACGATCTCGGAAGAGGTTGGTCTGACTCAGCAACAGACAAAAGAAGTTGTCCAAAAAACCTTTGACGCGATTATCGAGTCGTTGGTTCGGGAGCAACGAATTGAACTTCGAAACTTCGGAGTTTTTGAAGTGAAACCTCGTGCCGCTCGGAAAGCGCGAAACCCGCGTACTGGTGAACAGGTGGATGTGCCTCGCAAGCATGTTGTTACCTTCAAGCCAGGAAAGTACATGGAAGCAAAGGTTCGAGCCTTGGATGAGGCGGAGATTCGCCGAGTTCTTGGACTGAGTGTCAATGAGATAAACCAGCAACGAAATGACGATCATGGTTCGACGTCATCCGAAAGCCCAAGTGGCCGCTGGGATTTATAATTCACGATTGCATTGCAATCGCACAACCTAACTTGACTTGAATACAGAGCTTGTCGTTCACGGAGGAACGCTCGATGCGACGTTTAATGCAAATCATGGTGCTTGCAGGCTGCCTTACAACCACGGTGGGTTGCTTCGTTCCAATCTACTCCGCGAGACCAGAACGACGCGTTCAGCAGTTGTTGTTCACCTCGGATGACCTTCGCGCGATGGTCGATGAATGGGAGCGTTTTTGGTTCATGGATTCACCAAGTCATCTAACACCCATTCGCACACACGGCGGAATTCTTTAATTCCTCGAACATTTGGCGATTTGCTAGCTAGGACCAACACAGCCGAGGGTCTCTTTCGATTCCTTCGGTTGATTTTGTTTGGTCGCTATTGCGGCATCATTGGCGCAGCTGCCAATCAATATTCGGCGATGCTCTTTCGTTCTCGGTGGAAGAGCAATTTGGGACGCGTTGGCCATGCATGGTGAACGGCTTTGACCCATTGCGGTGGTCTTTTCTTCGGTGAGCTAGTCTATAGCCTTTTGTAAGGCCAAAGGCTCTTCACCGTCGTGACAGATCAGTCGACGGCTTTCGCCTCCCGGACACGCTTCAGGCACAAGCTTGTACGAGCAGTTGTTCATAGCGGTCGACCACATTGGTCCAGCTAAACACCGATGTGATGTCGGTTCCCTTCTTGCCAATTGCCTCTCGAAGCGTTGGATCGGACATCATCTTTTCTAGACCAGTCTCAATACCATTGAGGTCATTTGTCACCAGTAATGCGGCCGGATGAGGAGTTTGTTCGGGAATCGCGTCTAAAATCGCTCGCGGGCCGCTATCACAGTCAACGCAAATGGATGGAACGCCCCGAGACATAGCTTCCATTAATGCGGACGGAAATCCTTCGTAGAGACTTGGTAGCACAAAGAGAGTCGTGTCAGATTTCTCTTCCCAAGGATTCTGAATCCAGCCGGGTAAGTGAACATGATTCTGAAGGTTCAGTTCGTCAATCAATTGTTCTAAACGACTTCGGAGACTACCGTCACCCGCAATGCAAAGAGTCCACTGCGGGTATTGTGGGGAGATTTTGGCAAAGGCATGAAGCAGTCGTTCAAAACCTTTCTCCGGTTCTAATCTACCGACTGCTAGAATTTGTTGGGCGGTTGCTGCGATTGCTCGATTGGATTGCGCCGCGGGTGGATCGATGGCGGAGGGGATCACTTCGGTGCGAGACTGATAGTAGTGAATGAGGTGATCAGCCACTTCGTCGCTCAGAGCAACAACCGACGAAGCTTTCGGGTACATCGCGACGCGAAGCTGTTCCCAGATTTTTGGAAGAACTTGATGCCGTGGGTCACTTCGTTCACAGACTACCGTTGGGATTTTTGTCCGAGTCGCTGCGATCAACGTCATCACGTTCATTTGATCGCAGAATGATAGAATGGCATCGGGCGAAGCGTTTTTGATGGCTTGGCGGAGCGAAGAAATCCGTCGCACGGCGTCCATTAGTCTGCGTGGCGATCCAAATCGGGCCTTTACTATCTGTGCATTGCTCATCGCATCGAGATGGACGCGTTGCACCGTAGGATCGACAACGTGACGATCTTGCTTACCATTGTCGAGGGTGATCAGCGTAACCGTATGGTTACGCCTAGAAAGCTCAGAACAGAGTCGTGCCATCACACGCTCTGCGCCGCCACCGTTGAGCGTAGGGATAATGCAGGCAAGTTTCAAAGGTGCGGACTCTGATTCGATTCGAGTGGGTGGTGACGGCTCGTATGACGTGCGGAGGTAGAGCCGCGGACATTCCCGACGTGTATGGCTCAGTTGGATGATTTTGGTCGTTCCATCACACAAGTTTAACCCAAGGGATATTCAGGAAAGCAAGAGGCAATCGCTCGGACCCTGCCGAGGTTGAAGTTTATCGCGCCGAGTGCTGGAGATGAAAGTTGCATGAGCTTTCCACCACCCCCCCTCTTTTTACCCCTGGTTGTTGGTTGAATTCGGTGATGGGTCGAACTACCCTGACGTCGGATCATCGTTCGCGCGTCAACGTCGAACGGATTGGTTTGGATTTAATTTTCATCGAGTGTTCAAAAAGATGCGTACTTCTTCCTCGTTGTTTCTGGCAATCATTTGTCTTCTGGTAACCTCTTCGGTGGCATCTGCAGAGCATGTTTCTCTGTCTGGATTTGTCCCATTTGGTTTCTATCAGCCATACGGACTAAGCTACGGAACTTCGGTCCGAACACCTCCTTATTTCGCGACAAATCCCCCGGTCTACTACAGCGGTCGATATGCGCGGCCATACGGACTGAGTCCGTTTGCCGCACCGCCGATGTTGCAGGTTTCACCGGGGTATCGAGGGGAACTTGACCCCGCTACCGCTGAGATTCGACTACCAGAATCAGCATCGCATCGTGCCGTACAGTCTCGTGCCGTACTGTCTAAGAAACAAGTCGTTCCTGAGCGGCATGGGGCAGTTGATGCGCAACCTGCGTCTCAAAAGATGGATCCAGTGATTGGCTCAGTCATTGGACCCGTTCGATCGAATCCATTCGCGTTGACATCCAAGTCACTGGTGAAGCAATAATCGTTGCTCAAAAAAAGCGGAGATAGTTGCTGCAAGACAACCGTTCCGCGATGCCCGTGTTTAATTTGAGTCTCTCTCCGTCAACGATGCTTGAACCAAAGTTTGCTGCGTGATTGCATCCAGCATGGAGGTCGAGCATGAATAAGTAGAGAGGCCGACGGAGTCGATCCGAGCGTGCGGGCTGATATCTACCTTCTATCGCTTGTGAGTCATCTCGGTACGGGACTTTTGGCACGGGTTGAAGCCTACCAAGCTTGGCCTCCGTCATCTGTTTTGGACAAGCGATTGAGTTCCGTGAAATCTCCAAACTCAGTCAGATTCTTCGTTTTGAGGTTACTTGATGGCCCGTTACTGGAAGCAGGTCTTGATGGATTGTTCCAGCAGGTTCAAAGCCAGGTCGATGTGCTGCGTTGTTGTTACCACAGGAGGTGGTAGGAAACGAAGCCGTGTGGGATTTGCGCCACACACGAATCCCAGTAGTCCGGTGTCATACATGGTACCCATCAGCTGTTTGGCGTGATCGAAGCTGCCGTCGCCTGGGGTGAAGGCAATCATCATTCCACATCCAAAGGGTCCGCTGATATAACTGGGATACTTTGAGGAAAGCTGCTCGAGGCCGTTTCTAAAATAGTTGCCGAGCGTGATGTTTTTGCCATCGACGCCAAAACACTGATTGCTTTCGAGTTGCTCTAGCATGGAAAGTCCGGTGGTGATGGCGGACGACGAGCCCGTGAAGGTCTGGCTAAGGATAGGTCCTGTCGGGTTGAACGCTTTTCCGTAAAGAGTACCGCAGACTTGAGTGATTTTGCCAACTGTCACAATGTCGGCAAATTCATCGAGTCCTAGGTGTTGAAAAGCGAAAGGACGACTCGTTCGAGAAAACGATTGGACTTCATCAAAAATAATCGGGATACCTGCTTCGCGGAGTGGTTCACACAACGCGGTGAAGAACTCTTTGGTTCCCTCATAGTATCCGCCTTCCCCGGCGATAGGTTCCGCCCAAAAAGCTGCGTGCTTACCCGGGTATCGCTTGATGAGTCGGTGTAATTCATCGACCGCCCAGCGTTGACTGCGTTCCGGATTTGAGGCTTCTCGGAATGGCAAGTAGTCAACATCGATCGTGACGGGTAGGCCTGTTCGATAAGCAGCCTTGTCGGTCAGTGATGCTGTGGCAAGAGTTCTTCCAGCAAAAGCGTTATCGAATGCAATGATTCGATCTGCAGGTGTCTTGTTGTGAAATGCAATTTTCAGAGCATTTTCATTTGCCATCGCACCGCTGGTGGACAAGAGGCAATGATCAAGCTTGGCACCTGATTGGGATGCGAGTTGTACGAGCTTTTCGCCCATTTGGAGGCTCGCTGGATTTTGTTGCAAATTTCCCTGCATCACGGTGTCTTCAAGTGCTGCATCGATCGCAGCCTGAACCATTCCGTCTTGTAGGTGCCCGCAACCGTGGACACCGATTCCACAAATGAAGTCGAGTTTGACGCTTCCATCTGCTAGTTCAACAAAGGGACCACTTCCCATGCCTGAGGAGAGATAGGGCCAAATCGGTGGTGCACCTCGAACCGCCGTGAGTCGGTCGAGCATCGATTGGTAGTCAGTCTTTAGCTCAGGTTTGGGGCCGCGAACCTCGTTCACATTGGCAGCATGATCCACGATTGCCTCGGATATCAATCGCCGCGCCTCGGCAACTCGCGGATCGGTTCGCAAGGCATCGGCGATGAGTTCGTTTGTTGACGAGTTGATCGAGGGCACGATTTCAGGCTCCCACTCTAGGAAATAGTTGGCAGACGCGATCCAAGACGTCGCAATCCGAGGATGCGTATGGTAACCACTTGTTGGCCTCAGGATTAGTCCCAAATCTATCTTTGCCAATCACGCACCATCCCTTTTGATCATTCTGTTTGGTTCACCTAGAGGTTGTCTTAGGCCCAGTGGGTTGCGGGGGCGAAGAACACTACCAAGGCCAGTAAAAAGCATGTTGGTTATGTGTTGTGGGGCAACCGAATGTGGTGCTGAGAGGCTGAAGATTCAATAATCTGACCAAAAAGCGAGCTTACTTCTCGATCTTTGCCACTCTACACGCTTCTCCAAGGAGCAGGATGCGATATCCTATTAGCCTCTTCCCATCCTGATACCCAAGGATTTTGAGCACGCGGGGCAGGTGTTGCTCGAGCCAGATGAGCGAAATATTACTCTACTACAGACGACCTGATCCGACGACGTGGGTTTATCTCTCGTCGTTCCTGACGATTGGATTGTTCTTCGTCTTTCATCGCTTCTGGTCGATCCGCAATTTGGATGTCGTTCTACTGATCTTGCTCGCCCCCGGGCTGCTGATGGTTTACGAGGGGAGACGACGACAGTTAACGGAATCAGAAATCTTACAGTCTGAAATGTTAATGCTGGAGTCAACTGAAGGTGGAGGCGAACCTGAGGGTGGCCAAAGTGAAAAAGCTCGTCCGCCGGATGCGACGGATCCATCAAACTTTCCAACGCCATCGACCGGACTAGATTCCTCGCTGCCTGTCGAGCAACAATCGGATGCTGAGCAGCAATCCGATACCGCACAAGGGGCTTTAGGGACGCGTGTAAAAAAGACCCGTCCTCAGTCGCAGCGTCCTCGTTTGCCGGGTTCTCGTTTGCCGGGGTCTCCTTTACCGGGGCCACCCTTGGTTCTCAGCGAAGCTTCAAGCGAGGAAGAATCCGATTGGATTTCTCAGACATCATTCATTGAGATGACCAAAGCGGTAGGAGGCTCACTGGTTGGTTTCGTCTCTCAGGCGATTGACGGCAAGCAAGACGGTGATTCCTCTGATCCTGTATCTTCCCGCCGACGTCTCAAGCAGGGTGGTGAAGATTCAGGGCAAGATCTGGATACTGATTTATCGCGAGTTGTTTCCTCCGATTCGGCAAAGGTTGAATCCGATACTACCGGTTTGTCCGGAGGTGAGTTCATTCTCGATGAAGACTTGGCCGGCAACCTTGATAGGGTTGGTGATGACTCTTCTTTCCCACAAATGGCTGAAGTGGTCGAAGAGTCTTGGTTGAGTCGGTTGCTGCGGGGTCCGGAGGATCCACGAGAGTTGCAGCGATGGGGGTTCGTTTCTCTGTTTATCGTCGAGTCCTTACTGCTGCTGCGTTTAATGCTTGACCCATTGATGGTTCGCCGTCCGATGCTTGATCCAAATCTTACAACCGGAGGGCTCTATTTCATCGGTGTGTCCTTGTTCATCTTTATGATGGCGAACGTGGTGACCAGTAGTCCCCGGGTTCAGGTACAGCAGGGGCCGGAACTTGGTCCTGGCTACGCGATGATGAATCTATTGCCAGCGATACCGACGCGTCCAATCAGCGATCAACCGGGCGGTGTGATTCCACCAAGGGTTTCGGAGTTAACGCCACAGCAGTTGCAATTAGCGAAGATTGCCAAAACTCTGGCGATCCTCGCTCAATTCTCCATCGTGGTCGGGATTGTTTTGATTGGCAGTCGCCATTTCTCAAATGTCCGAGCGGGTGTTGGTTGCTCGTTGTTGTATCTCTTACTGCCATACACCGCTCAAATGACGGGTCGGGTCGATCATGTTTTACCTGCTGCCTTGTTGCTCTGGGCGGTACTCTGCTACCGTCGCCCTGTTGTCGCGGGAATCTTTCTCGGACTCGCGGGCGGCTTGGTCTACTATCCACTGTTTTTGTTGCCTCTATGGGGCAGTTTTTACTGGAGACGCGGTGCGAGAAAGTTTGCAGCGGGTGTAGCTGCGATGTTAATCCTTTTGATGATCGCGTTATCGTTTGATAGTTCCGCTTCCTTGTCGGATCATCTCTACCGAATGTTTGGTCTTCTCAAACCTAATCGCGATCCTCAGGAGTTTCGAGGGATTTGGGCATTGGGCTGGAATCCGATGTGGCGATTACCCGTGATTGTTGGGTTTGCGATTCTGGCCGCCTTTTTCTCGATTTGGCCTGCGCGTAAAAATCTTGGAACGTTGATGAGTTCTTCGGCGGCATTAATGGTCGCGGCACAATTCTGGCACGGGTATGGTGGCGGTTTGTATATCGCTTGGTTCATGCCTCTTTTGCTTTTGGTAATCTTTCGACCGAATTTACAAGACCGTATAGCGGCCAAGGTGGTGGTGGGGGCCAGTCCTGCGATTCTGCTTGGCGAAACAGAAACAGAGCCAGCTTGATGGAAAATGGAAGTGGGCATCAAGGCGATGCAGCACATGGATGCGGCGAAGCGATCGCGCGATATCAAGCTCTGCTCAATGACAATTCAGAGCGTCAAGAGGCGTTGAGGCAGAAGGATCGTTGGTTTGGTCTCGTTCGACTCTTGCTCTTTCTCGCTTTCGTTATTCTGGTTGCAATCGCCGCACTTTCAACGGATTTGCCGGTCGCTTCATGGCTTGCTTGGGGCGCTTTGATAGCCTTCTTTGTTGCGGTCACCGTGAACGAACCGCTTCGTGATGAGTTGGAACAACTGCAGAAAAAAGTTTCGGTCATCAAGCGATTGCTTGCTAGGCTCAATCGTGATTGGGATTGGCTTGCATCAAAACGTGTCGAGCGAGTCTTGTCAGAACTCGAGATGCCTCCGCTGCGTCAAGCGGTTGCGAGTGATTTAGATCTTCTGGGGCGGGCATCGCTTTTTCAGTTCATTTCAATGGCCTTTACGGAACCCGGGATTCGAACCCTCGCTAGTTGGCTTTGTGGTCCAGCCGAAGCTGCCTCGGCAAGGGAGCGTGCGGATGCGGTCAAGACGCTTGCTCCGATGCGTGAAAAACGGTTGCGTTTCTACACACTGTCGCGACAAGTGAGTGAGGGTTCTGGTAGTCCCGATCACTTTGTTCGTTGGGCCAAGGGTGATTTTTGGCTGGCGCATCGAATGTGGTTGTCGCACTGGTCCCGGGCTTCAAGTTGGCTCTCCCTTCTTGGGATCGTGCTGGCAGTTGGCTCAATTGCCGGCTGGTTGCCTCAGGGATTGTTTCGTGTCTCCTTGATTTCCCTAGGTGGAATCATCGCGATCAATCTCGTTTTGACCACGCTGATGCTCGGGCCCGCTCATGCTGTTTTTTCGATTGCAATGGCCAATCGCCGCGCCGTAAATGACTATCAAGAAATCTTTACGGCGGCGGAGTTCTTGGGGACCGCGGATCCAACGAGTGGTCTGCTCTCACGTTTGCGGGAAACGCTTCTCGACGGTGATTTATCGGCAGCTAGCGGAATGGCCGAGCTGCAAAAGATCGCCAAAGCAGGTGGTTTGCGGCAGTCGGCGGGTACCTTTTTGATTTACCTACCACTTCAGTGCCTTACTCTTTGGGATATACGAGTCCTTACGAAACTTGAGCGGTGGCAAGCCAAGTATGGGCAGCAGGTTGAAAGTTGGTTTCAGTCGTTGGGAGAGTTTGAAGCTTTGATGTCCATCGCTGCGTTACGGGACGACTATCCTTGTTGGGGAGAGCCGACGTGGGTAGGTGCTGACGGTGCGAGTGAGGTTTCTGGAAAAGGAATTGGGCATCCGTTGCTCGGAGACGCGAATCGCGTTTGTAACGATGTGTCGGTTGGGCCGGCGGGGTCGGTGCTGTTGGTGACCGGTAGTAACATGTCCGGCAAGAGCACAATGATGCGAAGCGTTGGCCTTAATGTGGCGCTGGCTGCGAGCGGCGCGCCTGTTTGTGCGGATTCCTTTTCGTTACCAACGATTGAATTGGCAACCAGTATTCGTGTAAGTGATGACGTTAGTCGGGGCGTCTCGTTTTACATGGCCGAGTTGCAGCGATTGAAGAGTGTCGTTGAACACGCGAGGTTGTTGGCGGTTGATAGCCAGCGTACATGTCTTTTCTTGTTGGACGAAATCTTACAAGGAACCAACAGTCGCGAACGCCAGATTGCGGTGGTGCAAGTTTTGCAGCATCTGATGGAGTTTGGTGCGATCGGTGCCATCAGCACGCACGATTTAGAGTTGGCAGACGAACCGAAACTAATGTCCGTAGCTCAAGTGGTTCATTTCCGGGAGACGATTTGCCCCGATGCCGAAGGTAATGAGCAGATGACGTTTGACTACCTGATGAGACAGGGCGTGTCGCCGACAACCAATGCACTTCGCTTGCTGCAGATGGTGGGATTGGGACAGGAGTTGCAGCAGGCGAATGATGCGAAAATGAAGGAATCATCTGACGAGACAGAGTCAAAATGAGTCAAATCGATGGCGGTAGGTCATTCCAAGACGTTAAGGATGGACGAAGCGTGAATCGCAGAATGGTCTTATTGACCGACGGTCATTCAGATCCCGTGACCGCAAAGACGGCGAGCTGTCTGTTGCGGTTTTGCCCCGACGAAGTCGTTGCCGTGCTGGACCGTAACGCATCGGTTGGTAACGCGGAGGATTTATTGGGGGTGGGCGGTGCGATACCGGTTGTCAAATCGCTAGATCAGGTTCCGCAAGCACATTCTTTGGTGATTGGCATCGCGCCCCCCGGCGGGAAAATCCCAGCCACCTGGCGGCCGCTTGTGATACAAGCAATTCAGCGAGGGATGACGATCTATTCTGGCTTGCATGATTATTTGATCCATGATCCCGAATTTGTGGATCAAGCAACGATTCACCATGCGGATTTAGTCGATGTGCGGCTTAATCGCGAAAGCGAGGTTGCAAGTGCTCAGGGGCTGAACGAAAGCTGCCTTCGTCTCCATACCGTCGGGCAAGATTGTGGTGTCGGAAAGATGCTGGTTTCGGTTGAGCTATCCCGATCGCTCCAGCAGGCTGGGCTTGCCGCCAAGTTTATCGCCACCGGTCAGACTGGCATTCTGGTGGAGGGTGATGGATGTCCCGTCGATAGCGTGGTATCTGACTTTGTTAGTGGAGCTGTTGAAAAAATGATCCTGCAGCACCAACATAACGAGGTTCTGGTGGTCGAGGGACAGGGAAGCTTAGCACACCCTCGGTACAGTGCCGTCACATTGGGGCTTTTGCACGGTTGTTCACCGCAAGCCATGATTCTTTGTTATGAAGCCGGACGCAAGTCTTTCAATGGCCTCAGCCACATTGCACTTCCGGGATTAGTAAAAATGCGATCGATCTGTGAGTCGATGGCCAGTTTGTTTCAGCCGTCCCAGGTGATTGCAGTTGCGATGAATAGCCGAAACCTTAACTCTCGCGATGCTGAGTCGGAACGGGAACGCGTGCGACAGGAACTTGGGTTGCCGGTCTGCGATGTGGTTCGTCATGGACCGGATGACTTGGTGGAAGCGGTGATCGCGTTCCGCCAAGGTTTTCTCAAAGATCCTGTTTAGACTTGCCCAGCACTTTCGATGAACAGCACTTTCGGTAGACAGCACTTTCGATGAACAGCACGTTGGACGAATAAGACGCTAGGTGAACATAGATGAAATTTAGCCAAGTCCAATTACGTTTGCATCATTTTGATTTACCGCTGAGACATGCTTTTGGTATCTCGCGGTTCACGCATTCGGTACAGCCTTCATTGATTGTCGAATTGACCAATGGGGAATTCAGTGGATTTGGTGAAGCCACGGCCGATCCCTACTACAACGTTTCCATCTCTCGTATGACCCGTGCAGCTGAACGGGCAAGCACGATTATCGCTAGTACAAACTGGGAGCATCCAAACACGCTTTGGCAGACGCTGGAAGCGGAACTTTCTGGAGAAAGTTTTGTCCACTGTGCCATCGATCAGGCTGCCCACGATCTGTG
Organism: Rubripirellula sp.; assembly: GCA_016779185.1. Lineage (GTDB taxonomy): Bacteria > Planctomycetota > Planctomycetia > Pirellulales > Pirellulaceae > Rubripirellula. The sequence goes on along the minus strand of JADHOA010000052.1, from coordinate 4,697 downwards.
GGGGAAGGCAAGCCAGCGACCTACCTACGAGATGCTGGGGTTATCGCTGGGGGCGTACCCCGATTCCAGCTTTACCATTGGACTTGATCGACCGGAGGTAATGGTTGCCAAGCTGAAAGAAGAGTCAGGGTGGCCTATTTATAAAATTAAACTTGGGACGAACGACGATTTGAAAATTGTCCGGGCGTTACGAGAATGTTCCGATGCGGTATTCCGAGTGGATGCAAACTGCGGATGGACACCCCAGCAAGCGATCGATTACTCCTTTGTCCTCAAGGAATTAGGGGTCGAGTTCATTGAGCAACCTTTGCCCGCGGAGGACTGGGTCGGGGCCGAGCTGGTTTATCACGAGTCAGCATTGCCGATCGTTGCAGATGAGTCGTGTTTAGTCGCCTCCGATATTGCACGATGTGTCGGCCACTTTCACGCCGTCAACATCAAGATGGTCAAGTGCGGTGGGATCACGCCCGCACTGAAGATGATTGATCAAGCTCGCCAGTCGGGGATGAAAGTGATGCTGGGATGCATGACGGAGTCCAGTGTCGGAATCTCGGCAATCGCGCAACTGCTGCCGCTGTTGGATTACGTCGATATCGACGGCGCTAACTTGCTGGCAACCGATATTGCCTCGGGAGTGATGGTAGAGAAGGGGCGTTGTCGTTTTTCGTCGATTCCAGGAAATGGAGTGGAAATGATCACTCCCGCTGGTTTGGATGGTCAGAATTGACGAACTGGGTGCTGGGAAACGCGGTTTGACTCTATGCGTTGAACAAGAGCGGGTGAAGGGAATCGAACCCTCGTATTCAGCTTGGGAAGCTGATGTTCTACCATTGAACTACACCCGCATTGATTAGCCGGCACTTTGTTGCAACCTGCTGTGGCATTAACCTGGTCGGCGAAGCACTCAGTCAAATTCGATCGGCAAGTCGGATTCTCCTCGTTGCACGATTCGCACCCCGGCATCTTTGATACCAGGAACCAAGGTGTGCTCGACGATCGGGAAAAGTGTACGGTTGGTTTCAAGAACTGTCAAAGTACCGAATCGTGGGCAGGAAGTAAGTATCCTACAATCTTTTCAAGCGAAGATCTAAGGTGTCCCAATCGATCAGCGGTTCGAGTCCAGTTGCTGTTGCTGTTTGGGCGGTGTTTCTATTCAGCCGTGTTTCTATTAATCACGCATCGAAAAGGTCCTGCACCGGTCTTATCAAGCAGAGCGTTGGACTCGATCGGTTGGGGCGACTCTATAGTCAGATCAAATGACTGGATTTACCAAGGACCTACGTTCACTCAAAGGTGGCTCGAAGCCAGTGGTAGGGCTGCGGAATGATTTCAATCTTTGAGTTTTGACCGCCACGAATCGATGACACCGAAATGAACCATTGCTCGGAGGGTGTGATCGGTAAATCGGTTAGATCTCTTCGGAGGATTGCGATCTCAAAGGTGATCATGGTTGAATCCTTGGCAATCGCTGGGTACCAAGTGGGTTGCCAGGTTTCACATCCATCGATTGCATCATGGACGCGGCCCGTTGCGGTGACTTGCAACTGCATACTCGATAAAAGATCACAATCCGTATCGATGCATATTCTTAGCCGGTCAAAGGGTTCAAGTGGCTGATCTCGATGGCTGGCGGAGTCTGCCAAGTTTTGATCCTCAGCGTTTAGCAGATTCTTTGGTACAGAAATGCCGAGATAGAGGTATTCATCATCGTGTGAGATTCGAACGCTAGTGTCATCGCGAAGCCGGATTGGGCTTTTCCAGCACGAGTCGTCGAGTTGTCCATCTAAATGTGGCGGTTGAGGAGTGGGGTGTACGATTAGTGACTGTTTTCCGTTGTTCCCAAGCACCTCACGCCAGCCGGCATTCGACTCACCGAGCCGAACGAGATTCGGAGAGACTTTCGCAGCCATTTCTAAATCACCATTGTCGTTCCTTAGTCGAGCTGCCTCTCTGGATAACAGAACAAGCGGGTGAAATTCCCATCTCAGATCCAAGTCGGTGGATGGGACGACTGCGATTGGTTGATTGGCCGCGTCTGATTCGAGACGCGGTACGACAACGGGTGAGACCTTTGGGTTAATCGGAGCGATGACCGAGGCCTGTTGAACTTCACTCGGTGATTGTTGGAACGGCGAAACCACGATTTCGGAGGTGCCGTACGGGTGATTCGACCGTGTTGGGTGATCAGGTAAAGTCGATCGTAGTCTTCGCCACTCCACACTATTCCGGATCGTTTCGATTCTTAGTGTTGCCCAATCGCTAAGCGTTAGTTCAGGGAAACGCTCGACGCAAGTCCTAAGTGCAGCTTCATGTTTTTCGAGTGATGTGTGATCGGTGATTTTGTCACCCGTTCTCTCGACAATGTCCCAGATGAGTCGGAATCGATCCTCTTTGCTGGTTGACGCGATCAAGTGATTTAGCAGGCGTTGGAAATGTTCGCTTGACGCAGTTCGATCGATGAGTTGTTCGATCTGCGAATCTCGCTGAATTCTAGCACGAGCAATTTGTAGTTTGCGACGTGATGTGTCCGGTGTCTGCGAGTCGAGTCGCTCGCCCTGTTTAATCGAGAGTCCATTCATCAACGACTCACCACGGGCGCCCGTGGTTGCAACGTCATAAAGTGAATGCGTTTGTACCGAAAAGCATTTTGCTTGGTGCGGAGCAATCCAGTGCATCGCATCCACCTGCAGGTCACTTGCCAAAATGCCTGTCTTGGATAGCAGTGCATTGCGGTGCATTAGGGTTCCGTGTCGTGATGCATTTTCAGGATCACAAAATGAATACTCCACCACCCGTTTGATTTTCCTTGAGATACCCGCGGTGATAAAAGCTTCCTTTAGGTCAGGAGGAATTGTTTGATCAAGTACAAGAACGCTTGGTTCGTGAATGGCGATCCATTGTTTCGCCAAGGCTGATACATCAAGTTTTTGATCCCGCTGCATTTCTTCGAGACTAGCAGCACCACTGTTAATCGCGGCTTGTCTCGCTCGATGCAATTTGTAAGGGTGATTGAGGAAGTTAAGGTCAGTTGGGCCGCGGTTAGAAATTGTTTCGCAAAGAATGTTGACGCGGTGCCGCTCCTCGAGAGCCTCGCTGCCTACCAGGCTCCAAGCGACGGAAGCCGGTGATCGAGCGATAAAGAGTACTGCTGTTTTTCTTTGATCGCCGCGTACCATCTTCCATGTTTGACCTGCATCCTCTGTCATTGCAATGACGCCATGGTCACCGACCAGGCACCGACCCTGTTCGGAGGTTCGGCAAGCATCCCGAACCGTAATCAGCTGGTTGGTGGCTACACGCCAACGCAATTGGTCGGCTCGAGAAAGCGATGCTTGACTTGTTGACTCTTCACTCTCCATTCCAGCGTGCCAAGACGCTCCGCGGTCATAGGATTCAAAACGATTCGTGAGAAGAGAATCGGACCAATCACCGCTAGTGATCACCTTTTTTCCATCCCATTCAACTTGCCACAGCATGGGAAGCTCTGCATCGTCGGCAGATGACCAACTCGCACCTGCATCTCTCGTCCATATCACAACCCCTCGGCTGATTCCTGTAATTCGATCAATCGATCCTCCGACGATGACGGCTTGCTGTGGACCGGTCCAAGTGATGTCGGTGAACGTACATTGATGTTGGTTGTTGATCGAGTCCCAAGAGGTTCCGCCATCGGTCGTGCGTAGGATGATTCCGCGGTCACCGCATGCGATGCCGGTTGTCTGAGTTCCAAAGGCAACCGCTCGCAACGTTGAATCTTGGCGAAGAAGATCGACCTGTGAATAAGACGCGTAGACCGCCTTGGTTTCTGAACCTAGCGAGGATGGGTCGCTAACAAGTCCACCGGATTCACCATCCCATCGTTGATCCCCAGAAACGTTCGACCCTGAGACGAGGGCTGGCTTCAAGAAATCTTGTCCCCAGCATGAAGACGAATGCCTGATACCGATCTGTGAATGGGTAGAGTTGGCGGCTTTCAAAAAGCATGGGGTGTCGGTTCTCAAAAAGCTTGAAATCGACACTCCAGAGAGGTGGAACGCGAGAATCAAGGTCAGCAAGCCGAGCGTTCGGCTTGGGAAAACAAAACGGGGGCGTTTTTTCGCGATCATCTCGATCCCTCGGACGTGAGGACGACTAGGCCGCACACAACGGGAAAATGTCTCTGGATTTGCCGCAAGCCGGCTCAGCGGCCGGTCGATGGCGCAGTCGATGACTCCGTTCGTTTCCAGGTTGATCGAGTCTTGGCCAAATCGATGATAGCAGTTGGTTTTTGGGCGAAAGGATTGGCTCACGTTGTCCAGCTCCTAACAAGCGACATGGTGGCTAGAACTGCCATCCAACCCAGGATTAAGTTGGCTAACACGTAAAACGCGGATAATCCCCACTTTCCGTTGTCGGTGAGGAGTAGCGATTCGAGGGCGAAGGTTGAAAAGGTTGTAAGCCCCCCCAATAGTCCTACGCGAATGGCCAGTTGGTAAGATTCGGGAAAGGAGTCATTGGACGAGATATACTGAAAAAATGCACCAATTGCAGCACAGCCTAAGAGATTACAGAGCGTAGTGCCCATCGCGCTGGACGCTCCGGGAATCGACGCCGTGGTCTGTGTAATCAGGTGGCGCAGGACGGAACCGACGGCTCCGCCCACCGCAATCATTGTGAAATTGATCCAACTTGTCATCTCGTCAGCCGTTTTGACCATT
>JADHOA010000051.1 GCA_016779185.1 Rubripirellula sp. | reverse complement strand
ACTCGACCGTCCGAACCGCAATTTTATGCCCCGCAGGGATCGCGGATTTTGATTTTACGGAGTGATCACCACATAAGAACCTCGACCCCAAAGGGATAGGCTCCGTGGCGATCGCAACATTATCCAGCGGGTTTAGAAATACCAAGCCTGTAAAGTTTTGGTCCATCCGTTGTGCTTTCCTTGATTCTGCAAGGTTTCTGAAACGCAGCCGATTCTTTTTACCACGGGTTGATCGTTGGAGCATGACCCCGAAAGCGAGCCCCCCCAATGAATCGTAGCTTCAGGTCGGGAATCTTAGCTTCGGGTTGGCATGAACCCAGCCTCGGTGGGAAGCTCATCCCATCGTTCGTTCGGATTCACGATGGAACTGTGCCGACAAAACGAACCTTTTGTGGAATGGAGGGCGATTCTGTTCGGAGCAGGAAGCGATTCAAGAATCGCTGGTTCTAGTGAAAACGCTGCTTGATTGGATACTGTCGATTGGCGTCGCGATTTCGCCCTGTCGGTTCCAGAGGGAAAGTTTGGCGGATGCACGGTTCCTGATTAGCCGTTCGAAGTCTATATTTGAAACGTCGCGGCGGAGAATTTGTCAGTCTCACATCGCTCGATACGCTAAGTTCAACACCTTTTACTCGAAACTCACAGCACTCCTCTGCATCGATGAAGATACACGAATTTCAAGCCAAAGAGTTATTCCGCCAAGCTGGTGTGCCGGTGCTGGAAGGGATTGTTGCTAAGACTCCGGACGAAGCGGTTGCCGCCTACGAAAAATTGGGCGGAAAAGTCGCAGTGGTGAAAAGCCAGATCCATGCCGGTGGTCGCGGAAAGGGTACTGTCGAAGGGAACCCTGATCAACGCGGCGTTGTTGTTTGTCAGTCCGTCGATGCGGTCAGGCAAGCGGCCGAAGGGTTGATTGGAAAAACACTGGTCACGATTCAAACGGGACCCGAGGGGAAAACCGTTAATCAGGTCTTCGTCGAAGCCGGTTGTGATATCGCTCGTGAACTTTACTTGGGGATTGTGCTTGATCGAGCCGCCTCAAAGCCAGTGTTGATGGTAAGTACCGAGGGTGGTGTCGAAATTGAAGCCGTCGCTGAAGAGACTCCTGAACTCATTTTTAAAGAGCATTTTGATCCAGCGGTCGGGCTAGAAGCGTACCAAGTGAGAAAGCTATGCAAGAAACTTGGTATCGAAGGTAATGCAGCCAAGGCGGCTTTCCGGTTCATGCCGGCTGTCTGTCGTTTCTTTGTCGATTATGACTGCTCGCTTGCCGAGATTAATCCATTGGTGATCACCGGTGACGACCAAATGATCGCATTGGATGCAAAAGTCACTTTCGACAGCAATGCGTTGTACCGTCATCAAGATCTGCAAGAGTTGAGAGACCTTTCTGAGGAAGAGCCCAGCGAGGTTCGTGCAAGCGAATCAGGACTAAGCTATGTCAAGCTCGAGGGCAATATTGGTTGCTTGGTGAATGGAGCTGGTTTGGCGATGTCGACCATGGATATTATCAAGTACCACGGTGGGAAACCGGCGAACTTCTTGGATGTCGGTGGCGGTGCAAATACAGAGCAGGTAACCGAAGCATTCCGTATTTTGCTTTCCGACCCAAATTGTAAAGGTGTCTTGGTAAACATTTTCGGGGGAATCGCTCGTTGTACAACGATCGCGTCTGCTTTGATCGAGGCAAGTAAAGTGGTTGGTTTCAACGTACCACTGGTGGTTCGGCTCGAAGGAACTGAGGTCGAGGAAGGACGGAAGATGCTCGCTGAAAGTGACGTCGACATTATCAGCGCTACGGACATCACCGACGCTGCAAAAAAAATTGTGGCCGCTGTGTCGTAGATCGGTGTCCGAGTTGCTGTGCTTTCGATGCTGTCTGATCGAGACGGTGTCCTGATCGAACCTTTTTTGTCATCTTTTTTATTTAATCTTCTCCATCCAGCTAGCAAGTCAGAAATGAGTATCCTGGTTGACAGTAACACCAAAGTTATTTGCCAAGGCATCACCGGTAACGCCGGTAAGTTCCACTCACTCGGTTGTCGCGACTACGGGACTCGGATGGTTGGTGGGGTAACACCCGGTAAGGGTGGTCAAGACGTTGAAGGTATTCCGGTCTTCGATACCGTCGAAGAAGCGGTCATAGAGACCGGTGCGAATGCCACGATGATCTTTGTTCCACCGCCCTTCACCGCCGATGCAATTCTTGAGGCAGTCGATGCGGGCATCGAAGTCATCTGTGCGATCACGGAAGGGGTTCCTGTGATTGATATGGTCAGGGTGTATGAAAAAGTTCGTGCGAGTAACTCGGTGCTCATCGGACCGAATTGCCCTGGTGTGATTACCCCTGGTGCTTGCAAGATCGGCATCATGCCCGGATACATCCACCAGCCGGGTAAGGTTGGTGTGATGAGTCGCAGTGGGACGCTGACTTACGAGGCGGTTTGGCAAACCACCAATCTAGGGCTCGGACAAAGTACCTGCGTTGGGCTTGGTGGAGATCCAATTGTCGGGACCAGTTTCATCGATCTGTTGAAGCGTTATCAGGATGATGATCAAACCGAGGCTATTTTAATGATTGGAGAAATTGGCGGTTCTGCTGAAGAAGAGGCTGCTGCGTTTGCAAAGGCGCACGTGACCAAGCCCGTTGCAGCATTCATTGCCGGACGCACCGCGCCTCCCGGAAAGAGAATGGGTCACGCTGGTGCGATCATCAGCGGAGGGAAAGGAACTGCAGAGGAAAAAGTGGCTGCCCTCGAAGACGCAGGAATCGTCGTCGCTCCTACGCCGGCTGATATGGGTGACGCCGTCTTAAAAGCGATTGAAAAAGCAAGTTGATAACAAAAACGGTTGTCGATCATCCATGTACGTTACGCGATGCAGTTTCACTGTATCGCGTTTTTTATTCTGGCTTAGCTCGGATGGATGCGATGCAGCAATGCGTTGGCGTAGTATGCCAGTAAAATACCTCGCGCGGTCCAGCCAATGGTTCTGATCCAATTTGTGGAGACGAGCGATCGATAACTTGCCGAGTCGAATCCCTGAAGAAGACGTTGATGTGCTGGGATTTGAAGTGCTACGGTGGAAAGCCAAATGACCAGAACAAGTCCAAGGCCAATCCAAGCAGCAGATTTTGGGAAGTATGGCGGGGTCATCCAGAGTAGTATGACAGCCGTGGCAATCTCAATGAGCATCGGAAAACCGACGATGGGTGTGATCAGCCGATTATGCTCTGCTTCGTAATGTGCGAAAGCATCGGCCCCGACTCGATCGAATAGGTTGTAGTGGACAATTTGTACCATCCAAATGAGTCCAACCATGTACCACGTCGAAATCAGATTCAGCAAAAACAGAGCGTGGGATGACATGAAGCAACTTTTGTTAAATTTCAGAGGGTTTTCGGTATAGTCCGAGTGAGTATCGGAATAAATCGCTTAAGTCTGTAAACCGGAAAGAGTAGTTGGATTCCAAGAGTTTACTTGGAACGACTCGAGCACTGCTCAGCAGCAAAGCGTCCGCCATTTCGCCAAGACCGATTCGAAGGCCTGCAGCAGGGGCTGGGAAAATGGCTGGGCGACCCAAGGCCTTGCCGAGTTGTCGCACAAACTGACGATTCTGAGTTGGATGAGGCGACACAAGATTGACTGGACCATGCAGGGTTTCATGTTGGATGCAGTGATAGATCGCACCGATTGCATCATCAAGTGAAATCCAGCTCCACCACTGTTTACCCGACCCGAGCGAACCGCCGAGTAGCTTTGCGGGGGTGAGCATTTTCTGAAGTGCACCTCCTTTCGGGGAAAGGATGATGCCAAACCGAGCGTGGATAACCCGAATACCAGCGTCAATCGCGGGCTGACAGGCTTCTTCCCACTGCTTTCCGACATCCGCTAGGAATCCGCAGCCCGTTTGTGAAAGCTCACCCATCGCTGAACTCTCGTCTAAGATCTCGTCTCCCCTTTCTCCGTAGATGCCTGTGGCGGATGCACAGACCAGTACCTTGGGGGGATTTTTTCGAGAGGCGAGGAGTTCACAAAGTTGTCGCGTTTTTGAAACGCGACTGTCTCGGATTTCGGCTTTCAGATTGGCGTTCCAGCGACCCGACGCAATCGATTTTCCAGCGAGGTGAACAACTGCGTCCATGTTTTCCAAGGTTTGTTCATCCGGAGTATCCAGCCACGGCGAATGTTCCGATGGCAAACGTTTTTCACCGCGAATAATCGGATGGATCTGATGACCAAAGAGTCCGAGCATGCTTGATAGAGCTCCACCCACTAAACCATTACTACCAGAAATTGCAATTCGAAGCGGAGTTGGTTCGTAGCTGGAGTAGAGTTTCAGATCATCGTGCGTGATTCGGTGTCGATAGGCAAACATTGCTTCAATTGTTTTGCGTGCTTTACCTGCTCCAAAGGTATTGCCCAAAAAACCAAATGGCAGTCGATAGCTGATTTCATCGCTAAGTTGACTTAAAAACGGTGCATGATTTTGATTGATCGTTTCAAATGAATGTCGATGTTGCCAGTACGCGAACGGCCCAGAGACTTGGTGGTCACAAAAAAGTGTAGGTGGTTGATATTCCGTATGTTCGGCTACCCAACGCACAGGAACTCCGAGGATCGAGGTTCTTAGGATCACGCGACTGCCTACTTCGAGTGAGCCATCACTCTTCTCGACCGTGACCGATTCCCAAGGCGGAACCAAACGATTCAGAGCACCTCGGCGATCGTGGTAATCAAAGGCAGTCTGAGCAGGGACGGTCAGTCCCTGCGTGGCGATGTATTGGCGGCAATTTGCCATGTTTGATTTGCTTTTTGGTGGCGAGGCGAGCTGCGAAATCGGTTCCCAACCCTGTATTTTTCGTGCGAGTCAACCGCTGCACTCAACCGCTGCACTCAACCGCTGCACTCAACCGCTGCAACTCGGCCATGATTTTGACCGAGCAAAGTCAGTTTCACACAATCACGATTTTTATTGGCCAAAATTAGATTGGCAAAGAGAATCACTTCACCGCTAACGTGGTATCCGCTAAGCGAGGATTTCCGTGATGGCTCGGCCTTCGCTGCGCTTCATCGGTCGACCGATTGGGGTTTGGTATTCGAAATCGGGCGTCATTCCAAGTGCCGTGTAGATGGTGGCGTGCAGGTCTCCAATCGTCACGGGTTTGTCCACGTGATCGAGCGAGTTTCTGGTTTCCAGATTAGGTTCTGGCGAGGTTCCACCGTAGACTCGGCCCTCAGCAACGCCGCAGCCGGCAAGAAGCATCGAGAATCCATGTGGCCAATGATCGCGTCCTTCTGCGGGATTAATGTTTGGAGTTCGGCCGAACTCTCCTCCGCAGAGGACAAGTGTTGAATCAAAAAGATTCCGTTCTTTGAGAAGGTTGATTAAGGATGCAAGAGCTGGGTCGAGGGCTTCGCACCCAGCGGCTTGTAGTCGATGATTGGTGACATGCGAGTCCCAGCCACCTAGTGTGACTTCAATGCAACGTGCTCCCGCTTCCAGAAGCCTTACCGCCGCTAAGCATCCACGTCCGAAAGGAGTATCACCAAAAGCGTCCCGAACGGTCTTTGATTCCTCGGTAACATCGAAAGCATCCAGTTGATCACTGGACATCATTTTTAACGCAGCATTGGTCGCGGTTTCGTGCAGCGTTCGATTCATCTCGAGTTTTTGCAGCCTACCTCGCCGGAATTCTTCCTCGACCACAGAGTAGAGATCGTCAATACGCTGGGTACTTCGCGTTGTGGAAACACTGCTGCGGATATCAGGTACTGGCCTAGCAGGATCACCTACTTTAAAAGCGTTATGTTCAGCACCTAAGAATCCACCGACAGCCGACTTGTTACCCGAAATGATGGAAATGTGTCTCGGTATATCTGCGATTCCATGGTCTTCGTGGCACAACACGGCGCCTATCGAAGGATGAATAAGCGTAGGGTCGGGTCGGTAACCAGCTTTGATGTTGTAGACTGCCCGTTCATGATCACCTTCCTTGCTGGTGAGGCTGCGAATTAAGGATGCGTGATGCATGATTTCCGCTGTCTGTGGGAGCAGTTCAGAAATCATCAACTCTGGTACGGTTGTCCTTATCGATTTGACCTCACCTCCGAAACGACCGCCGGGATGAGGATCAAATGTTTCCCACTGGCTTGGTCCACCCTCGAGCCATAGGAGGATCACATTTTTGGGCGATTGTTTTTTTTCACGAGAATCCGAATCTTCCTCCGCAAACGCCTTGGAAATTGTCGACAAAATGGTCGCCGTAGCACCTGATGCAAGCAGCGATCGTCGCGATAAACCGTGCGTGTTTGAATCGCAAAGGAAGGCTGATCGACCACCGAAAAGTGGGTAGGTGGATTTTCTGGGAGTCATCATCTTGGATTGAAAGTTGCGTTATGAAAGAACGGTAATCTTCGGAGTTTAGATCAGAGTGTCGGATGACCTTTTGGGTTTTGCGGCCAATGACTCCTATCAGCCAAAAAAGATAGATGCGGATTCAAAAGGATTGAATCTTCTATCACCGTCGCCGAACGATAGGGTTTCAGGATTTACAGGTTTGGTGCATTTAGTGGTTCCACGTGAGTTCACTACTATTGGTAAGTACCCACATGAGATCTTCGATCGCTTGACCGCGATTTTTACTGTGTTTTAATCTCTCGAGGAATCGCTCCTTTTCTTTTTCTGATGGCAGGCGATTGAGAACACACAAGTAAGCATTGTCGATTACGATCGCGTCATCTTTAGCGAACATGGCTAAGTGCGCTGTCGTATTGAGTACAGGATTTGACTCAACGCTTTCTCGGACCATTTTGCCGTTCATCATGAGTAGTCGCTGGGTGATGGTCACATGTTCTGACTCGAATTCGTCTTCACCTCGATCACCGTAGCGTTGAACAAACTCATTGGTTGCCGTGACTTGCTGAAATTGGACCACAAAAGATGAATCGCGATCCGTCTTTTTAATTCGCGATGCTTGAATGATGGATCCTGCCACCTGTTCCGGGCGTAATTGAATTAAGGGGAAGACTGCGAATTGAGATTCGTGTTGTTCCGTAACCGGAAAGTCTGCTCGACTGTCAACGCGAAATGCTTTTAGCGATGTAATCACCGTAATCAATCGCCGCATGTCAAAATTATTCGCAACGAAGTCTTGTGCTAGATAATTAAGTAGCGGGTGGATTTCACTGTCCAACGGTAGATTGTCAACGGATTCACCAATCGGCTTGCCAAAAATTAATGCCCATAGATGACTCACTGCGGAGCGAGCTGCTTGATGATTTTTTGGGTGAGTTACCCAATTCGCTAAGCGTTTTCGCGGATCTACCGAGTCGTCTAGTAGTTCTTCGTCGTATGGAACCTTGGGGTCAACCTCTACTTTCTTGTCGCTGTCGAGGTATTGATATTCATAGTCGCTCTCTCCGCTTTTAATGCCTTGTAAGCCATTGGTTTTGGCGCCGGTAAAAAATGCAGCGAGTTGGTGAAAGTCTTGCTGTTTGCCTTCGCGGCGTTTGTTTTGATCTCCTAAGTTCACATTTCCCAGGAAGTCATCGTGGCACTGCATGCAATCGATTCTTAATCCAAGAAATACCCTTGCTGTTCTCGCAGCGAGCCGCACAGGGTCAGCCTTTCCATCATTGCTGTCGAACGTTGCCGTGTAAAAATTGACTTCAGGTCGGTCCGTCCAAAGTCCCTCGGCTGTTATAAGTTCCTTGACAATTTGGTCGTAAGGACGGTTTTCTGAAATGGCTTCGGCTAGCCAGATTCGAAAGCGACGGCGACGGTATGCAATGAATTGACCGCCGTCGGTGCCAACCAGGTATCGAGACCATCGTTCAGCCCAATAGTGATGATGACGAGAATCGTCGAGCAGGTTTTGTAGATGAATGTTGATTCGATCGGTTTCGACGCATTGCTCGAGGTCCCGTATTTCCTCAAGTGATAGACCGTTACCGACTAAAGCCAGCGAAAGCCTTCGGCAGATCGTCAACCAATCTGCTTCTTGGGCCAACTGGAGTCCAGCTGTTTTCAAGTGGTTCGCGTGAATCTCATTCGCTTCGGTCACGGAAAGTTGAAGCTTTTCGATTTGGTCAACTGACCAATGATTTGTTGCTGTCGCAGCAACCTTTGACTTCGTAGCTTGGGAAAGATCGCTGACGGTCCGAGTGTCGTTGACTGGATTTGCGGTGAGTGGTTCGTTTCGTCTCGACCCGTCAGATAGCCCTGAGGTTAGGTAATGAAATGTCGCAGCAATCAGAATCCCCAGCCAAGTCCATCGAACGATTCTTCGAAAGAACTGTCCGAGTAGACGCATCTTAACTTGCCTTGCTTTGGTCCGGAACGAAACACTTATCTGTAGTGTGTACTCGAAAATTGTAGCTTTTTTGCATTCACACGGAGTGCACTTTTCTTGAATTATCTGTCCATGACCGGTAGGTCGACTTTGCTGCCTGACTCGATGGATAACGTCGCAGCATCAATCATCCGCTGAGTGTCGATTGCTTGATTTTGCAGATGCCTTAGAGGTTCGCCGCTGACGAAGTTTTTTATCATTTGCTGCTCTTGGTTCCCTTCAAAGCTGTGACTCTGAACCTTTCCAGAAGCCTCGTGAATCCAGCAGCGGGTTGGCCGATCATGCCAAGGACGGGTGAAGTCGTCACAAATAAGTGAGGCGGCGCTACCTGCGACTTCGAACCATTTTCGAGTTGCAGCATCGTACCCGCAAGATATGGACGCGGTTACATCGTTTTCAAACCACAGCATCGCGTTGACTCTTTGCGTCACACCCTCCTTGACGATGGCATCAGCGTAGATGCTTCGAGGCATTTGCCGCATAAAGAATCTTGTGAAGCCAAAGATGTACCAGCCAAGATCTAGCAGGCATCCTCCACCAAGTTCCGGTTGCAGACGATGGTCGTTGGATTGAAATGGCTGATAAAAAGATAGAGCGGCACTCAGGTGGCTGATTTTTCCGAGCGATCCTTCTTTTAGCCAGTTGGCGAAGGATTGGGTTCTAGGATGGTGAAGCCAGCCAGTGGCATCCAGCCAGCGATTCTTTTGAAATGCGGCGTCAATCGCCTCCATTTGCGCTGAGTTCAACGCGAAGGGTTTTTCACAGAGAAGGTCTTTTTTGTTCTCAGCGGTCGCGATTGCGAATGGATAATGAAGCGACGGTGGTAGCGCGATATAGATCGCATCCACGTCCTCGCGTTGTATTAAATTTTCGTATCCTTGTACGAATGCCGGTATCCCATGTTGATCTGCACACCATTTTGCACGGCTGATTTCGCGACTCGCAATTGCGGTGACTTCCACTTCGTCGATTGATTGTAGATCCGCGATCAATCGTCGGGTGATTCGCCCAGTTCCGAGCACTCCAAAACGTCTTTTTGATGGCGTGAATGTCTTGTCTTTTTCAGGCATTGCTAGTTGAGATTACTTTTGGGTGAGCAGATAGTCAGTCACGTGAGCGATTTCTTGATGGGTAGCATTCGCGACATTCGATTGGCTTAACTAGAGGGTGGTAGATTCTTGAATGCAGACTTTTTTCCGTGTCTGAATCTGATTTACCCAAACTTTGTTTGACCTTGCGACTTTGCGATGCCGGTAGGATTGGGAAAGCAGATTTGTTTCGTTGAAATACGTTAGCGTGACGGAAACCTAATCCGCATTTTTAATTCGGCTCAATCCTAGTTTCTAACTATAGCGAATACCTTTTTAACCGCCTCAATGCTAGGTGTTCTGCAGGCAGTCGGCATCAAATAGTATTCCAGCTATTTCAATGTTGTTAAACGGTTCGCATTCAAAGCTGAATCTTGGATTATCATATTGATACAAGCTTTCGTGCGATTTTATTAATTGAAAAGAGCTCAGCGATGACGCTCTCCTCGTGCCTGCATCTCTAAAAATGCTTCCATGAACAAAACTGCTTCGGATGATTCGCAATTCCGAACTCCACCTACCACGACGATCGGGATTCTCAAGCAACTCGGGCCGGGTTTGATTGTCGCGGGGTCGATCGTTGGATCGGGTGAGCTCATCGCCACCACTGCCGTCGGTGCGGAGGCTGGTTTCACGCTTATGTGGCTGATCATCGTTGGCTGCATGATCAAAGTTTTTGCTCAAGTGGAGTTTGGAAGATACACATTGATACACGGCCGCACGACCCTGGATGGCTTGAATGAGGTGCCTGGTCCTCGTTTTCGTGTGAACTGGATCGTGTGGTATTGGCTAGTCATGTTCCTCGTTTCTTTGGCACAGCTTGGCGGGATTGTTGGCGGAGTTGGTCAGGCGGTAACGATCAGCGTGCCACTGACGGAAACCGGTAGGCAGCGAAATCAGTATCAGGAGTTGATGATCGAGAAGAGCGTCACCGAAAGCTTGATCACGCAGCACCGGTTAGATTTCGGTGAACGGGAGAGTGAGGTTGTTTCGAGACTCCGCGAGCGATTTGATCTGCTTGATACATTGATCGAGGAAATAGAGTCGCCGTATCGATCGTCTGCCGAATACCAGCAAGCCGCTGTCGGATTGAATCAAGCGATTACGAGCCAGATCGCAATCAATAATTCGCAAGATATTTCGTTGACGCAGAAGAGGCAGGTTGCGGAACGTCTTCTCCGCGCTGAGAAGCTAGAAAAGTCATTGCGAGGTCCGCCGAAATCACATGATGAAATTTTATGGGCGACTCTCGTCACCGGCGTCAGCGTGGTGATCCTAGTGCTGGGACGTTATCGGATGATTCAAACCTTCTCAACCATTCTGGTCGCAGGATTTACATTTGTGACCATTGGGAATCTGATCCATTTGCAAACCTTACCCGAGTGGCGAGTGAGTTGGGACGACTTGGTTCATGGGATGAGTTTTCGAGTACCACGCACGGCCCAAGGGCTTTCAACGGCGCTCATGGCTTTCGGGATCATTGGCGTTGGTGCTAATGAATTGGTTCAGTATCCGTATTGGTGTTTGGAGAAAGGCTATGCGCGTTGGGTAGGGCCTAGAGATGATTCGGATCAGTGGGCCAGTCGTGCTCGCGGTTGGTTGCGGGTGATGCATTGGGATGCATGGGCATCGATGTTGGTCTACACATTTGCGACAGTTGCTTTCTACCTGTTAGGTGCCGCAGTTTTGAAGAGAGCGGGTTTAAATCCAGAGGGATCGGAGATGGTTCGTACTTTGGCGCAAATGTATGTTCCCGTGTTTGGTAAAGCCGCGCACGTCATTTTCCTAGTTGGCGCTTTCGCGGTCCTCTACTCAACATTTTTTGTCGCCAATGCTTCTCACGCTCGCGTGTGTGCTGACGCGATGAGGGTTTTTGGTGTTTCAGACGGTTCCAAGCGTGCAGCAAAGTTTTGGGTTGTTTTCTATAGCGTATTGCTTCCAGTCGTGTGTCTGGTTGTGTATGCCTTCGTGCGAGCTCCAAAGCAATTGGTTTTGGCAAGTGGATTGATGCAAGCGATCATGCTCCCCATGTTGGCTGTTGCTGCTTTGTATTTTCGTTATCGTCGTTCCGATCAACGATTAATGACATCGCTTGTTTGGGATTTGGGTTTATGGGTTTCGAGTGCTGGTCTTTTCTTGGCCGGGGGATGGGCTTTCTGGGATAAGATTACGTTCAATTATTGAAAAGTTCATCCGAAAAGAATGCCTTTGCCTGTTTGATTGCGCGATTGTCGTTAGCATGGTAGCGACGCTAGATCACCTGTTTTCGTTGGTCGATGTGCTAGCTGTTACGTGCTTCCCTTGTCTCTATTTGGACCGCCACGCTCCATGACTTCCATTCGTGCGCTCGACACAACGATCGAAGTCATCACTCCTGAGAATATTTCGTTCGATTATCAGTTGGCGGGTCCATTTCGAAGGCTTCCAGCGTATTTGATTGATATCGTCTCGCGTTGGTGTTTGATCGTCTTGTTCGTTTTGCCTCTGTATTTATCAAGTCTTTTTTTTGATATTTTTACGATGCGAAACTTGGTGACGCTTCCTTTTTTTGTTGCAGTAACGCTCCTAGTTTATTTTGTGATCAGTTGGTTCTATGGCACTCTCATGGAAACTTATTTCAATGGTCGCACGATCGGGAAATGGATCACGGGGATTCGTGTCATCGAAGTAGATGGGCGTCCGATTACAGGAAGGTCTGCACTTCTTCGGAATCTCCTCAGGATTGCTGATTTGGCTCCGATGTACGCCATCAGCAATGTTGCTGAAGGTGTTCCGCCAATTTACATGATTCCGACTGGCATGGTCGGACTAGGAACGATGATGTTGACACGTCGAATGCAGCGTCTTGGTGATTTGGCTGCAGGTACAATGTTTGTCATCGATGAAAAACGGTGGCGCATCCCAGTTGAGACGGTTGATGATGCTCGAGTTCCGGCGCTGGCTACATATCTGCCGGCAGATCTTAGGATTTCCAGAAGTATGGCTCGCACCTTGGCCGTTTATGTGGACCGTCGAGGAGCGATGGCACCAACGCGGCGTCGAGAGATAGCACGCCATTTAATCGATCCTATTCTTGAAAAGGTCGGTTTTCGACCAGAGATTGATCCAGATCTGATGATGTACACGCTTTACTATCACGCCTTTCTTCGAACGGAGGTCGCGGTCAGTGATACTCAGGATCAAGTCGATCTGGGGGTCTTGCGAGGGCACAGTCCACTGCGTACTTCGTCTGTTGTTTGTAAGCACGACAACGACGCGATGCCGGTTGAGCGTTCATCGCATGTGAAATCGGAGCCCTCGGACATCGATCCAGCAAAATCGTTGCAAGTTAAATCACGGGAGGAACGGCCGTGAGAATTGCAAAACGCATGAAAGACCGACAGCCTCAGTGGGAAGAGCTAGAGCGTCTTTGCGATGCAATGGAGTTGCGAGGTAGGACCGATAAAGCTCTCGGTGGATCCTACTCGGGTGCGGAAGGAATACAACGCTTCGCCTCGCTTTATCGATCCGCATGTGCGGACTTGGCATTAGCGGATGCGTATCAACTGCCACCCGCAACGGTTGCGTACCTACATCGACTCGTTGCCCGTGCTCACAATCAATTGTATCGGGCAAATCGCGTTGATTTTCGTAGTTGGATCGACGTTTTATTTGTCGAGGCGCCAAAGCGGATATTTGCTGACCCCTGTGTTCGTGTTTCAGCGATTGTTTTCTTTGGCCTTTTCTGTCTCTCCATGTATCTAGCGTTTCATGAGCAGCAGTTCCCGGGTTACGCAGAGGCAATGGCTGGTCAGTCGGCCCTTGAGCAAGCCGAGGATAGTTTCGAACAGCCATTGAATGCCAGCCTCGGTCATTACATCGTAATGTCCGGGTTCTATATTCAGCACAACACCGGAATTGGGTTGCGATGCTTTGCGTGGGGCATTCTCATTATTCCTTGTCTCTATGTTTTAGCCTCTAACGCCATTCAGTTGGGTGCGGTCTTTGGGTATATGGCAAGATCTGAGACTGCATCGGGCGATCACTTCTTTCAGTTCGTGACCGCGCATGGGCCTTTTGAGTTGACCGCGATTGCGTTATCCGCAGCGGCCGGACTACGACTTGGAATCGGGCTTTTTTATACTTCGGGGCTGAGCCGTATTGATTCCGTCCGTGTTAATGCATCGCGAGCCGTACCGATCATGGGGGCTTCCGCGATGTTGTTTGTGCTTGCCGCATTTACCGAAGGGTTTTTATCTCCATCGCCTGCGCCTTATGTCTTCAAGGCTTTTTGGGCGATTCTTTCATCGGGATTAATCAGCTTTTACTTTGTCATTCTTGGGTTTCATGATCAGCCAACATCTGATGTCCCTTCGGGGAAAGCCAAGGAGGATTGGGATGCAGCTTGATCAAACACAGCTTGTGATGCGTCCTCGATCACTTTCTGAGGTGGGTGATTTGACGTTGGCAATGCTTCGGAGTCATCCACGATTGATCCTGACCTGGTTTGTGATGGGTGCAGCATTGTGGGTGGTGTTGGACGCGCTGTTGTTGGCGTGGATTCCGCTACGTGAGTGGCAGCTTGGTTTAACCGATGATGAAGCGACGGTGGAGCTGTTGCGCTATGTGCTCTGGGTTGCGATTTTAATCCTTGTGCAAACGCCTATCGCGGGTTCCTTGTTGACCGTTGGTCTCGGGCGAGTCATTTTTGAGGAAGAAATGGGCTTGCGCGAAATGATAGGCGAGTGGTGGAGCCAGCGAAGAAGCCTAATTGAAATGTTTTTACTTCGCGGGCTAGTGTTGCCGTTAATGGTTTTGTTGTTAATCCGAATCGGATCGCCGTTTTCATTCTTGTGGGATGTTTTTTTCCCATTGTTAGTTCTTGTGGTTCAGTTTTTTACTCGAGGCATGAACCCTTTCGTGCCCGAGATCTTATTGCTCGAAAAATGCCCACCTCGTATCAGCAGGAAAGATTTAGAGAAAACGCGTGCGGTATCATTCTCCGCTCGATCTAGTCATTTGCATCGAAGTCTCGCAGGGGGAAATAGTGGACGCTTTATCATTCAAGGAGTCGTCAATCTTGTGCTCGCTGCCAGTATCTTCATGACGTTGATGTCTCTTCGTGGCGTGTTGCTGTTGCGTTGGGATTTTCTTGATTTGTTCGTCTTGTTGGTCTTGTTCCCAGTAAGTTTGTGGTTGGTTGCGGGGATCAGCGTTGTGGTAAGGTTGCTGCTCTACCTCGATACGCGGCTGCGACTAGAAGGCTGGGATGTGGAATTGTTAGTTCGAGCAGAGGTCTTGCGACAGTTTGGCTCCACTCACAATCCGACTCAAAAGAGCGTAGGTGAGCTGAAAAGTTCAGCTACTGATTACCGTTCTAACGATCGGGATTCCCTCTCGATACCTACTGCCACCGTTTCAGGAAAATCTGTACCACAGGATTCGGTAGGTTTGACGGCGGCTAGTCGAGCGGACGGAGGTGTTTAGGTGGCCCGGTTACATTCTTACACCTGTCTGCTTGTGAAAAGTCGATGGTTATTAATGGTTCTCGTTGGACTCTTTGGTTTTTTGCCGTCGTTCGCTTACTGCGATGGAGGGGAGCAAGCAGGCGGGCGCGGATCGTCGCCATCAAAGGGAGTGGTTGCTGACTCTTCGTGGTACGACGCTGAATCCAATAGTCTGTTGCCGATTCATGTTCACACAAATAAAGATGATTCGATTCACCGTGGTAGTCGTTGGCTACCGACGGCTGATCCTGTGCAGAACTCTAGTAACCCTGCGACTTACTCCACGACTTCTGGATCTAGTTGGCTTGACAACTCTCTTAATCTCACGAACTGGGTCGCTTGGTTGATATTGGCGATCGTGGTCGTTGGTACGGGTGTAGCGGTCGCGTGGGTGCTGGGGAAAGGTAGTGTCGGCTCCAGCATCCTGTCTCGAAAGTCCTCCAACGCTCTCACTGCTGACGAGAGATTGCTGGAGAGAGTTCAGCATCTTCCCGAGGAATTGCGTCGTGAGAATCTCGATTACCGCTCGGAAACCGAGAAGTTGATGGAATCTGGAAAGTTTGATCAGGCCATTATCCTTTTACTTGCCTATCAGTTGTTGTTGCTTGATCGTGCTGCGTGCTTGCGGTTGAGTCGTGGCAAAACGAATCGTCAATATCTGAGAGAGATGCGGGTAGCGGATGCGACAGGGGAAGAGTGGTTTGCCCGAGTCATCAATCTATTTGAGAGTAGTTACTTTGGTCGCATCGAAATCTTTGAATCTGACTTCAGGCGTTGTTGGCAGGAGAATGCGATGTTAGAGGGGAGATTGGCGAATCGCTTGGAGGCGAACGGATGAGGACTTGGGGATTCCTAATCGCATTGTTTGCCATCTTTCCGCTAGGTTGCGAAAGACTTCGGACGGATTACGGAGAGTCACGGGGCACCAATGGGCGTACTAGTTTGAACGGCTTTGGAGCATTTCGAGCCTCGTACGAAAAGGCTGGTTATCAAACACGTGATATGAGCCGATTAAGCAGTCGTTCTAAGTCGATTGATGCAATCGTCTGGCTTCCCAAGGTTCATCATTCGAATTCCGGCGAAGTGATAAGTTGGATGGAATCTTGGTTGTCGCAGGGAGGGCGTACGTTGGTATTCGTCGTGCCAG
This sequence comes from Rubripirellula sp., assembly GCA_016779185.1. Lineage (GTDB taxonomy): Bacteria > Planctomycetota > Planctomycetia > Pirellulales > Pirellulaceae > Rubripirellula. Next base: position 641 of record JADHOA010000051.1, on the reverse strand, counting down.
ATAGCGGAAGCGAACGAGCCTACTGGGAGAATGCTGGGTCTTTGGCAGCGGTCGATCAACGACTGGAGTACAGGCGACGCAAGATGAGGGGTATTAATCAGCAAATTCAGTGGAGACTGAATCGTCGCAAATGGATTGTTGGCGGCTGGTTCGAAGTTTTGCCTTTTGAGCATCGTGAGCGAGTTGAAAGCATCGCCGGTCCATGGGTTGTTTCGAGCCAAGTTTCGCCGGCCGGTGACGAGCCGTTATATGAGACTGAGGGTGGCGATAAAACGATTTCAATTAACGGTTCATTAGACGAACATCGAGATTTATGGGTCGAGTACCGGATCCAAGAGTATGACGCAGCGACTGACCCCACGAGTACAAAACAAATCGCTTCGGCGAATCTAGACAATCAATATGCTGACACAGGGCCCGGGGCACTTTCTTCCCGGCGTCCTTCATTTCGGTTTGAAACTGTCGCCGATTTAAGTTCGAAAAAAATTAGTGCTGAATCAATGATTGAGAATGTTGAAGGTGAGCCACTCGTTGTTCGGTTGAGCTCGAAGGATTGGAAAGATTCGCAAATGTTCGTTGTATCAGGTGGGTCATTGCTGACCAATTATGCACTCACCGACACGTGGAATTGTCAGTTGGCA
>JADHOA010000050.1 GCA_016779185.1 Rubripirellula sp. | reverse complement strand
GTCTTCACATTTGGTGAGCTGGCAAAGTAGATCAACGCAATGTTGTCCACGATGATTCCTTTTGCCGGTATTTAAATTCATCTCGACATTTGCTGTACCGGCCGCATCAACAATCCTCTGGACTGCTCGCTTAGCAAGGGGCGCTCGTCCTAGATTGGTATGAAGAATCACACCGGTCGCATTGATCACAGCGCGGATTTTTGCACCGGCATAAATCCTCTCTTTGGCGATGATACGTGAAACAAGATCTTTAACTGGATCTTCTTTGGGTAGCTGCTCCGCACGTTGAATCTTGTCGCGGTACTCTTCGATTGCACCACGCGCCCACATGACCAAGGTGGAATGGGGATAGAGCAACCCTAATGGCTCGAGCAGCTCCGAGCGTAAAAGTCGATCAACGGATGGTATCGTCCTTAGTTGTATAGGGTCAGGCATAATGGGTTGGCGTAAGGGGGATGCCGTAGTTTCGAGCTTTAACAAGCCGTTGAGAAACTGTCGCTTTGAAGAATGCGGTCACAACACAACTCGCTTTGGGTTGCGGGTTTATGGAGAAAAATTCGCTAGGTTGTCACCCGCTATCCTTTTCTCTCCGGAGCGGACGGTGAGCGAATTTTGATCGCAATACTGCAAAAGAGGAATTGCATATTTTCGTGTGATACACAGGTGGTCACGAATTTCTGCCACAGATGCTTCGTTTTGAGTGGTCAAAAGCGATTGTAGTTCCTCGCACAACAATTGTAATGTATCGAGTGAGTAGTATACGCCATCTTTCAGCGAGACGACTCTTCTCTGCTGCTCCGCGTATCGCATCAACGATATCAGGGCTTGGGGCGATTGCTTAGTGATTTCGGCAAGTTCTTTCAACGTCGGAGGGGTGCGGTTGTTTTGCAACGCGGTTATCGCAGTTTGCAATACTGCCGCCTGTTTTTTGGAAAGCTTGGTTTCGTCCGTTTTGAGTGCCAATAATCGATTGGATTGAACAACCAAGTCATCTCGGATCAGCTCTTTGATCGCAATCTTGGAACACGCCTTCGAACTTCGAAGCGTACAATGGTGAAGTAGTGACTCCTCATCGACCCAAGCATTCTCTTGCATCGATTGTCTTTTAAGGAATCGCATTGCCATCTGCTTGGTTTGTTCGATGGATCGCTTTGACACCAAAACGTCGTCTTGGAAATAAATGTCGTCGTCTGAGATTATGCCTCGGAGGACGCTGTCTGTCTCATTCTCGGGTATTCCAAGTTCGACTTGTAGAAGGACGCTCGATGGTACGAGTTCTCCGTTTAAGTGAACCCGGCTGGTCAACCTTTGACTTCGATCACCCTGTTTTAAATCCATCGCCAGGTGAAGCAAATCGTTTGTTTTTCGGGTAACTCCTTCGAGCGGAGCAAGCAGTTTTCCCGCCGCTATGGACCCAATTGGATAAGGTCGACGCAATAAGAATGACTGATCATAGGCGAAGATGATCGGTTGCGTGGTTTGAATGATGACCGGCATTTCCAAATCTGGATGAAGGATTTTTGGGCCAAGGATCCTCGCTTCGCATTGGCATGTTGCACTGTGAAAAATGAACTCAGACGGGCAACGAATAGGATTTGAATCCTTGTACAATCGGAGTGTTCCTAGGATTCGACTTGTGAGTTGGTAGCTCTGAGGCGATATCAGTTCATCTCCGCGGTGAACGATTTCCGAGTCGATTCCTGCTAAGTTGATTGCAGTTCGCACGCCACCGAGTGAATGGTCGCGTTGAACACCGTGCACCTCGATTCCGCGAACGCGGAAGGATTGTTGGGTGCGTGCCAAAACTAATTCGTCACCGTTTTGTACTTGACCACTCCACGGTGTACCTGCGAGGACGGTCCCACGTCCTTCTTTGGAGAAGATGCGATCGATTGGCATGCGAAAAAAATTGCATGTTGCTCTTTTTTTTGTTTGTTTCTTAGACCTCATTAACGATTTTAGCGTCTCGATACCACTTCCTGTTTTGGTCGATGTCTCGACAATTTCGTAGCACTTAATTCCTAGATCATCGAGAAAGAATGCCAGTTCCTCGGACGTTTCGCTGGTTCTTTTCGTTGATGCGAGATCCGTTCGTGAGATTGCGACAATCAGTGATTGCACGCCAAGCGATTGTAGGATCGCCGCGTGTTCTAGCGTCTGCGCCTGAACACCTTGGTCGGCTGCGACGACTAAGAGTCCGACGTCGATTGCAGCCACGCCCGCAAGAAGGTTTCCAATGTACTTCTGGTGTCCCGGCGCATCGATCAGAGCAAATTGGCCTTCGGAATCTTCGAATGAAGCGAACCCCAGATCGATGGTGATTCCGCGACGTTTTTCTTCCGGGTTCGTGTCGGTGTCTACACCGGTGAGTGCAGCGACCAAGGATGTTTTGCCGTGGTCAATGTGGCCGATCACGCCAACGATGGTGTAGGGTTTCATTTTTTGATCAGTCTGATTAAGCGTCGGCACGAGCTCTTTGTGCTAGAAGATATCATGAACTCGTTCGAATGTTGAGGGCGAGCCGGCGTGGCGGGAACCCACTTTTCCGAGTCTGACATATTAAGAGAAGGCAACCGGCCACCACTGTGGGTGTCTTGCGGTCGCCACTGGTGCTCCGCCTAGTGAATTAACGCCATCTCGATTTCTAGGCCAGGGCCAAAACCTAGCATGACCCATGGCCTTGGTACGGCGTTATCACGTAGTTGCTTGAGGATGAAGAGTAGTGTTGCGGAGGACATGTTTCCATGTTCGCGTAGCACGGAGCGTGAGAAACGCAGATCGTTTTCGTCAAGTTTGAGTGATTTTTGAACCGCTTCGAGAACACGCGCCCCACCGGGATGTACGCCCCAACCTTTGATGTCTTCGATCTGAAGGCGTTGTGTTTTAAGCCACGCAGATAGATTTGGTTTTAATTGTTGCTCGATCAAATCAGGCACTTCCGCTGATAAGCTCATACAGAATCCGTTGTCTCCTATTCTCCATGTCATTGCTTGTTGGGAGTCGGGAATCAGTGTAGAGCCGGTATGCATCAGTACCGGTTCACGTGTGGGGTTGTCCGAGATCGTGTGGCAATGGTCTTGGGGCTCTAAGCTTGTTGTTTGCGCATTGGGTTGCTGGCCGCGTGCGATCACGACCGTAGCAGAAGCTCCGTCAGCAAAAATAGCATTACTGACGATGTGGTCTGTCTCGCAGCCGTATTGGTAATGAAGTGTGCATAGTTCAACGCAGCACACAAGAACGTTGCGATTTGGGTTCTCGCATACCAAACCTTTGGCGGTTCGCAACGCGTTGATACTGGCGTGGCAACCCATGAATCCAACTTGAATTCGTTCGGTTGTTGGTAAAAGTTGAAGCGACTTTATCAGGTCGATGTCGATTCCCGGCGAATAAAAGCCAGTGCAAGTGACGGTGATTAAATGGGTGATCGAATCTGCAGCGAGATTAGCGTCTTTTAGAGCGAGGTTTGCTGCTTGAATTGCAAGTGGTGGTGCTTCAACTTCAAATCTTCGTAAACGATCAGCGGTGGTTGGGCCGCGATCGACAGCATTTAATGAGGGAGGGTAAAACTCTTGATATCCGTTGCTGCCCTCTTTTCCCGGTTGAATGAGCACGCTCCCTCGATGTTGGATACCCGTGCGTCGGTAAAGTGCACGAACCCGGCGAGCAAGCGGTTCAGGCATATTCGATGTGTATACAGCAAATTCAGCGCCCGTATCCCGATCAATTCGTCCGGCGGGAACACTACAACCGAGTCCCGCAATCATTGCGGCTGAATCTCGGTTTCCCCGAATCATCTTGCTCGTCGGCATTGCTTTGGACTTGTCCGTGTTTAAATGATTGATCGACCAGCTCGGATGAGTCCAAAACGGTGATCGCAATACTTATGCATCCATCATCGCAGCGGGTCAAAGCTCAGGATTCGGTCCTGATCCGTCCGAACCACACTCTCTGGAACCCATCTTGGTCAGAGATGAATGTGTGCGTTGCGTTTGTCATTCGGCCAAGCGTATTCTCTTATTTATACCATCAATTATTTTATACCATCAATTATTTTGACTGCTCGCTCTAATTTGCTGAACAGTCTGATTCATTGGGTCGAGATTGAACCTCTCGGGATTTGCCATTTTGCTGGATTCCAATAGCCTAGCGCAATCAATAACTGCCAGTAGCGTTCAACACGTCAGCACTTGTAGTTCCAGCTTTGCTACCTCATATGCCTGACCTTAGGCATCTTGCATAGCCCATCTACCCAAACCTAGTGATCGAACGAGAAGCTTTGGCTTTTGACGACCGCAGCACATGGGTTGCCAGCTTTTGCGAAAGGCTTTTCAACGGATACTTGCCGCAGCCAGTGGCTCGGTGTGACGTTCTCGGACGGGGTACCACGCGTCGATGGCTCCGCTAAGTCGTGCGACGACGTCCGGGTGCACGGAAGCGAGGTTGTTTTCCTCGGTTGGGTCCTTGGAAAGATCGTATAGCTGCGGTGTTTTAATGGTTCGTGGGTGAGAAGATATGTAACGATTGACTTCGCCGTCATAGGTTAACAAGAGCTTCCAGTTACCTTCGATACACCATCTGTAGAGTAATGAAGCCTCTGGCTTGTTGATGTCCGCAATGTCGTGCGCAAAGCCCTCGCCGAAAATCATATTCCGATCAATTTCTTTTCCGGTACGAAGGTGGGTTGTCAAATTGATACCAGGTAATCCGTCCGGTATCTCAGCACCCGCGAATGACAGGATGGTGGGGACGAGGTCGATGCTGCTGACCAGTTCTGGGCGATCGCTAGCGCTGAGATGTTTGGGCCAATGAAAGAAGATCGGGGTACGAATGCCACCTTCGTTCGGTGATTGTTTGGATCGTGGTGCGTACTTCTGTGACTTTGGATCCTGTATCCAACCGTTGTCGGTGACATAGACGAAAAGTGTATTCTCTGAGAATCCTCGGTCATCGACCAGCTTTTGCAGCTCGCCACACGTTTCGTCAAACCATTCGCACATGGCAAAGTATTTGGCGACGGAGATAGGTCGGTCGTCGCCTTGATATTTTTTCAGCAATCGCTCAGGTGGATTGTGCGGCGTATGGGGCAAAAAAGGTGCGTACCAAAGAAAGAAGGGCTTATCTTGTTGTTTGGCAAGATCAAGGAATTCAGCGATCGGCTCCATTCCCTCACGACCAATTTTCAGTCCATCGTCACCATGTCTTCCGCCCGGCTTGGGGAAACCGCGAGTCATTCCGTGGGTAAAACCAGAATTCTGATAACTTCCCTCCCAGAGCTTACCGCTTTGGTGGCTGAGGTACCCTTGTTCGCCCAGGAGTGCGGGAAGTGTGCGGAAGCGATCAAGTTTTGCTATCAAGTCGGCTCGCTGTCGATTGTATTCCGGGCTGTTCGGCTTCGAATACTTGGGCGACGGATCGTTTCCCGTGATGCCGTGTGTGGAGGCGTAGTGGCCGGTTAATAGTGTCGCAAGGGATGGTCGACACAGTGCGGTTGGCACATAGCCACGGCGAAACAAGACGCTTTGCTTGGCCATTGCATCGAGATTGGGTGTCTTGATCGCAGGATGTCCCATGAATCCGTAGTCTGTCCAAGCTTGATCATCTGAGAGGATCAAAACGATATTGGGCTGCTCGCCGTCGCCCTGAGCTGCGGAGAGAAGAATGCTGTCGAAGAAGCCACAGATCAAGGCAAAGAAAACGGTTGCTTGGATCAGTTTTAAGTTTCTCATGAGCTCATCTTCGGCACGGGTAAGGTTGCGATACGACGTCGTCACTTTAGAGCAAAAAAAGAAGCAGTCGATCGGGCTGGTATTTTGATAGGTGTCTAATCTTTGGCGACAGATTTTTCATCAACCGCCAAGATTCGCCAGCAAGCGTCGCCGCAAAAATTTCATGCGAACTGGTCGGCGTTTGTCATCATGTGGCGAGTGGAATTCTAGCATCATAGGGTGAGCAAAAAAGTTTACACAAAAACAACAACGCCTACATTGTCGTTAAACGACGAGATGGCTTTAGTTTAACGTGAAAAAATTTTGTGCGCACCGTGGTTCGTTTTTGAACTTAGGGGGGGGCACACCGTGGGCTTTAGGTCAGTTGCGGGAGCGTCAGGTCAGTTGTGTGCCGATGGCCGGTTGATATCCGCGAAGGAATTCAGCTCCCGACATCTCGCGTTTACCCGCTGGCTGCACGGTAAGGATTTCAAGGACACCACTCGCGGTCTGCACGAAAAATCGTTCTTTGTCGAGAATCGATCCCGGTGGCAGGTTATCAAGGGTGTGCGTCTCGGGGACATTGGTTACGGCATCCGTTGAGCGATGGTCAGACGCAGTCGTCAGGGTTGCGTTGCCTAAGAGCTTGTGGGTAACGGTTTTGATTGCAATCCGGAGTGGCGGTTTTCCCTTTGGTAATGGGAAAAAGCAGAAAGCGGTCGGCCATGGTTGCATGCCTCTTACGAAGCAGTTGATTGCTGCGGCGGACTGGTTCCAATCGATCTGTGCTTCTTGTTTACTCAGTCGCGGGGCCTTGGTGACCATGGATGGATCTTGGTTTCGCCCAATGACGGATTGTTGATCCCATGCTTCGAGAAGCGATACCGCATGCAGGGTTGGTTCAACGCCTAAATCGGAGAGTCGCACTTCGAGTTCTCCGGATGTTTCCTCATCGGTGATTGGCGTTTCCGCAGTGGCGAGAATCGGTCCACCGTCTAGTCTGGGCGTCATGTGAATCACGCTTACCCCGGTGATCGGATCACCCGACAATAGCGCCCGTTGGACGGGCGCGGCACCTCGGTACTTGGGTAGTAGTGAACCATGTAAGTTGATGCCACCCAGTTTTGCACAGGCAAGTGCCTCAGGTTTCAGGATCTGTCCGTAATCACAAACGACAAACAGTTCAGCCTTAAAGCTCTGTAGGAGCTTGATTGACTCGGCAGTGTTAATCGAGTCGGGGTCGAAAACGGAGAGTTGGTGTGATTCTGCCCATCGGCGAACGGGGTTCTCTGGCGGGCCGTTCCTGCTTTTTACCGGTGGTGTCGGCCGTGTGATGATATTCACGATCTCATACCCAGCAGCTCGCAACGCTTCAAACGCGGGAACCGCAAAGGGTCCCGTACCCATCAATACAAGTCGCATTGCACCGACCTTCTTCTGGCTAAAGAGTGAATTTGCACGCTTGGAAAGGTGCCTGAGTCAAGAAGTAATTCTCAGAGAAATGTCTTTCAAGTGCTAACAATATGTATGGTACCACTGCTCAAGTTCGGCCAATAGATCTTGGTCCGAGGGGATTCCGCCAGAGGCTTGCTTGCTTCGGAAAACGGTTTCTAGTTCGTCAATACGATCATCAATATCACGTTTAGATTCGTCAGACATTCGATCAAAAAACATGACACCATTTAGGTGATCGTTTTCGTGTTGGATGACACGAGCAAGGAACCCATCGACCTCTCGCTCGATTGAATTACCACGTAGATCGTACGCGCTGACTTTGATAGTTCTGGGACGCTTTACGTTTCCATAAATTCCAGGAAGGCTAAGGCATCCTTCCTGTGCTGTTTCGTTACCTTTAGGTGATTGGATTTCGGGGTTGATGAGCACCAGTTCTTCGCCGTCTTCTCGATTGCCGCTGGGATTGGCAACAAAGATTCGCAGTGGCAGGTTGACCTGATTTGCGGCTAGCCCCACCCCCTCCGCTTGGTACATCAGATCGAGCATTTCGGAAACAATCCGTTTCAACTGTGCATCGACTTTGCGGATAGGACGACTGCAGACACGTAGTGTCGGATGCGGGTGGGGAATGATGCTGAGCGGCATGGCGTGCAGAGCGATTTGGATGTGGTTGCGTAGTTTTGGCGTAAAGAATGAACGATTTTAGCCTGTTTTGGCAGGGGGGACTGCCGCTTTGAGCGTTTACGTGGATCCAGGGGGGACGAATCGATTCGCATTGGGAGTGATCATCTGTGGGGAAGGTTCCGATTGTGGGGCGTTTTCGTACGACAGGACGTGATAGACCGCTGGACAGTCAACTTCATTTCAACGACGATTTTGTGATGATCAATCAACAATGTGCAAAACAATTCGACGAGCTTTTTGCGTCGCCGGAATATCTCGGTTGTGCTTCATCGATACAGAGTGGAGCCAAGATTTTTGACGCGGGGGTTGAATGTCCCGGCGGTCTCGGTGCTGGGCTGTTTCTTGCTCGACTTTGTATGGGGGATCTAGCAAACATCGAAATATCGCCGTTGAATTCATCTCGTTATTCAGTGAATCAAGGTGTCTTTGTTCGCTCGGATCAGCCGCTGATGAGTTGCCTTGGGTGCCAGTACGCGGGGTGGCCGGTCAAGACTGACGACTTTTTTGCCATGGGCAGTGGACCGATGCGACTTGCTCGGGGCCGCGAGGATGTTCTTCAGAGTTTGAAGCTGAGCGAACGCGTCTCGGGCGTTGTCGGGGTTCTTGAGTCGGAGGTTTTGCCGACGGAATCAGCACTTGAAAAAATCGCCAAGGATTGTGGTGTTGGAAAAGATGGGTTGAGGATTGCCATTGCTCCTGCGACCTCCATTGCTGGGAGCGTGCAAGTCGTTGCCCGCAGCATCGAGACAGCACTGCACAAATTGCACGAGCTTCACTTCGATGTGGGAACGATCGTTTCTGCCACGGGTTCAGCTCCCCTTCCGCCGCCTGCGAAACGTGGCGATGTGGTGGGTGGAATTGGACGAACCAATGATGCAATTCTCTACGGTGCTACGGTTACCCTTTGGGTGGATCATGAAGACGATGCGATCGACGATGTGATTGAGAGAGTTCCCAGTTGCTCGTCTCCTGATCATGGACAGCCCTTTGCCAAGGTTTTCAAACAATACAACTACGATTTTTATCAGGTTGATCCGCTTCTTTTTAGTCCAGCTCGTGTCACCATCCATAATCTCCGTACCGGCAAAAGTTTCTCCGGTGGTCAACTTTCGAGTGAACTTCTCGCTGAGTCATTTCTGTCATGACGAGAAAACGGATCCTAGCTCTTGGGACTGGTCAGGGTTGGCATTCCACCGCCTTGCAACAAGCGTGTGCTGCGTGTCAATGTGATTTGCATCTTGGATCGTATGAGTCGATGAAGTCGGTGATACGTAGTGGTCGAGTCGAGTCGATCTGTGACGCCGGAACGTTTTCAGATTTTGATATTGTCTTGACGAGAACCATGCCAATTGGCTCGTTCGAGCAAATCACCTTTCGGCTGGCGATGCTGCATGAGCTGTGCGAGGGATTTGGTTCCAAGGTTGAACCCGGTGAAGAGAGTCCAAGTGGTTGCGTTAAGCCGTTGGTGGTGAACGCCCCTCGGGCCTTGGAGCTAGCGATTGATAAGTTTGCAACGTTGAGTCGCGTGGCGAAGCTCGGTTTCCGTGTGCCAGATACGACGGTGACGCAGTCTCGTTCCGAGGCTCTGGATGCGTTTCGTAGCCTTGGGGGCGACTGCGTGGTAAAACCAATTTTTGGGGGTGAAGGTCGTGGTGTCATGCGGCTGCGGGATGCGGAACTCGCTTGGTCTGTATTCGCTGCCCTCGATCGCGTGGATTCCGTGCTATACGTTCAGCAATTCCAGCCTCCCGGTGGTTCGGATAACCGACTGTTCGTCATGGGTGACGAAGTATTTGGGATAAAGAGAGTGAATCCCAATGATTTTCGAACAAACGTCGCCGGTGGTGGAACTTGCACTTGGTTCGACGTAAATGAGACACAGCGCGAGATGGCGTTATCGATATGCAATGAGCTTGGTTTGGTCTACGGGGCGGTTGATTATCTTTTGTCCGACGACGGGATCCCTTGCGTGATTGAGGTGAACGCAATTCCCGGTTGGAAAGGGGCTCAGACGGTTGCACCATTTTCGATCGCCGAGAAAATCATCTCCGCGCTGATCGATGCCGCAGACAAAAGGGTGATGGCTTGAGCAAACCAGTGGAACTCAACGTCGCCGCAAGATTAAAAACGGTTGCATCGCTAATGCCAAGTGCCGTGGCAATCGCAGAGCCGAACGGGCCGGTGCAATCGGACGGATTGCGTAGTTACCGAGCGATGACGTTTCAGGAATTGGATCGCCGAAGCGATTCGATCGCGAAGGGATTACTTGCTTGGGGAGTCAAGCCGGGGATGCGATTGGTGATGTTGGTACCCTTTGGCGGGCAGTTCATCGAATTGGTGTTCGGTCTTCTCAAGGCTGGTGTCATCGTCGTACTGATCGATCCAGGAATGGGCCGTAAGCATCTAGTGCGTTGCCTGGCTGAAAGTAACCCAGATGGTTTTGTCGGTATTCCAAAAGCGCAGGCCATTCGCTGTGTCTTGCGGAGACGATTTCCGCGGGCAGTTTGGAATGTTACTGTCGGCCGACGATGGTTTTGGGGAGGTAAAACTCTAAAGCAGATCATTGAATCCGCTCAAAGCGTCAAATTGGATGCCTCCATTGTTTCGCGAACCATGAAAGATCCGGCTGCAATCATCTTTACCACAGGCAGCACCGGGCCGCCCAAAGGGGTTCTCTACACCCATGGAACCTTTCACTCGCAAATCGATAGAATTCGGGAAAGATACGACATTCACCGTGGATCAAAGGACCTCGCTTGCTTTCCCCTCTTCGGTCTCTTTGATGCGGTGATGGGCGTCACGACGGTCATTCCGGACATGGATCCAACTCGGCCTGCAGACGTGAATCCTCAACGGTTGGTAGAAGCGGCGAGCCAGTGGGAGATTGATCAGGCTTTTGGGTCTCCCGCCTTGTGGAATCGGGTTGTGCGTTGGGCTGAGAGTGAAGGAGTCGAACGCCCTTTCCCCACGCTCAAACGAGTTCTATCTGCTGGGGCGCCGGTCCCTGCTTCGACGCTTCAACGCCTTCGTGGGCTGGTGCATGAAGAAGCGGATATCGTTACACCCTACGGCGCGACGGAGGCCTTGCCACTTGCATCGATTGAATCGAGAGAGGTGATTGCGGAGACTGGGCCAGCATCAGTGAAAGGCAAAGGGACTTGTGTTGGCAGTCGATTTGAGGGCGTTCAATGGCGTGTGATAGAAATCAGTGATGACCCAATTAATGATTTGTGTGAAACCGTGGAATGTGAGCGTGGCAAGATCGGTGAGTTACTTGTCACGGGGCCCATGGTGACAAGAGAATATGTCGTGCGAGCCGATCAGAATAAAGTGCATAAGGTGACAGACGGAGATCGTGTCTGGCATCGTATGGGAGATGTCGGTTACCTCGATTCACGCGACCGATTCTGGTTTTGCGGCCGGAAGGCTCAACGAGTAACGACTTCTGATCGAACGCTATTCACGATTCCCTGTGAGGCAATTTTTAATTCCCATCCCAAGGTTTATCGATCAGCGCTGATTGGTATCGGAGAAAAAGGCAAACAGTCGCCACTTGTGTTGGTAGAACTGCTTCCTGATTTTTTGGCGATAAACGATTTACAGCGTGAGGAACTTACAAAGGAATTGTTGGATTTGGCTTCGCGAAACCCTCTGACCAGACGGATTGAACGAGTCGTTGTCAGAAAGGACCCCTTACCGGTCGACATTCGTCACAATAGTAAGATCTTTCGAGAGCAGTTGGCGGCAGAATATTCGGCGTGATTCCAATTTGGCGTGACGACCGTTAAATGAAAAGACTTTGATGCCGCAAGCTTGCGAAGTTGCTTCAACGGTCCCCGCTCACAATTCCTACTCGCGACTACACTTGGTAAATCCAAGTCACACGATTTCGAAGGTTGCTCAATTTGGATTTCGTTTGACCGTGCAAGTGCCGGAAAGTCTTGATGAGCGTCGCGAAGAGATAACGATCGATCACTACAATGCTTGGTTGATTGACCTCAGTCCCGGTTGATTTCGGTGGACGCGACTGCCAGGTGCAAAGGTAACAGGCTCTCTGCTGTATAGATCCCATGACCCAATAATCTGTTCGCATTCGCAGGATCTACTTGAACATAATCAAGTAGCAATGTTGTTCCATCGCTCGATTCGCGGCGACCCACTTTTAGCTTTCTGATGTAATCTTTTCGCTTAACGGTTGGTTCAAAAAGACGTGCTAACTTAGCCTCCATTCTCCTCTCATTTGGGGTGAAGATGGAGGGAGGGAAATCTGAACCTCCAACACCGATCTGCTGAATCAGGTCACCGAGGAATTCGCCCTGATGCGCGAAGCGATGAATGGGCAGGAAACAACGGTATGGGTTTGCGTTGTCCATGACGCGATGATTGATGACGTGAATGATTTTTCCGCGGAATTCGGCCGACCATCGATAGCGTAGTGGCGTGCCGAGCGTAACGCAGTCAAAATCGGGGATCGCGTCACATTGTTGAAGAATTTGTCTTATGGTTGTTCTTTCATCCCCATCATGAACGACTAAGCCCATGCTGGATGCAGTCGCTAGATGCCGCAAGAATTTTTCTCGTTTGGTTCGGTCGAGTGTGATGAGGTGGGAGAGAATGGCAAGAACGTTCCCGCCATGACTGTGTGCAAGGATCAACACACGTTCCTTTTCACTGGCAGTCGTTGTGTCCTTCTGTAATCGTCTTAATAGCTTTAGGGCAGCATGCAGTCGACCGAGGTGGTGATTCTCCCCTGACCATGAAAAGAGATCCGCTGTGATGTTTCTCGTTGCGGGGTCGGATGAGCCCGAGGCAAGGAATTGGTTGCAGGTATCGACGTAGGACGGAGCGAAATTTCCGCTTTCACCAGCAACCGTATCAACGCCTTTTTTTGTCAGCTGTTTTAGCCTTGAGCTCCAAGTGGGTGAGAGGTGGCTTATCTGACGAAACAGCCCACTTACATCATCACCGGCGAAAGTTCCATGAATAAAAAGCAGCCTTGAAATATCGCGTCGACGGAGCGATTGAACGACTTGTGGTGCCGCCCGATCGTAATCTAATCCATCAATGATTCGGACCGAACCCCTTACTTCATCCGCTAATAGGGTGTGATGGGGAAATGAGAGTGTCTTTTTCTTTTTCAACAACGGTACGATCAGCTGGTAATAGGGCGTTTCTTGAGAGGCGGTTATTCCGGTTTTTCACGAGCGCAAAAAAGTAAACGGTAAAGGCTAACCTGCAGATGGCACGGTTCCAAAAGCATACCCAACGCTAGGCTCGATTTGTACTTAATTTCATCAAGCGAATCGGTGAACTTCGGTGGTGTGTCTGATATACTTCCACGCGACAAATTCGAACTTCAACTTGATTGATCATACAGGGAATACCAATGCACCGGCGTGCCATTTTAAAATCAGGGTCTGCGCTTGTTTCCGCGTTAAGTGCAACCAAGCTTGGGTATCTACATGCGTTGGATCAGTTTTCGGAGGACGCGGTGAGGGTCGAGGCGGTGAAGAGGTATCGGTCACAGATAGGGATTCAGCTCTATACTCTGCGAAATGAAATTTCCTCGGATCTAAAAGGTACGATTCGGGCGGTCGCCGATGCCGGTTATCAGCAAGTTGAGCCGTATGGTTTTCCGAATGCTGACGAGATGATTGCTGAGGCCAAAGCGTGTGGTCTGGCGGTCAATTCGACACACTTTGCTTGGGATTCCGTAGTCGACCCCTCTCGCAAAGATGTTCCATCGTTCGAAGCAATTCTTGATTCGGCTGCAAAGCATGGTTTAACCCACCTTGTCATTCCCTACCTGCAAGGCGAGGTTCGAGAAACACTGGATGATTATCGGCAACTATGCGATCGGTTTAATCAGGCCGCCGAGAAAGCCAGTGACGCTGGCATTCAACTTGCTTATCACAATCATGCATTTGAATTTGAACCCAAAGAGAATGGGGTTTGCGGATTCGACATTATGATGGATCGATTTTCCGCTGCGATGAAATTTGAAGTGGATGTGTTTTGGGTTGAGGTTGGTGGACGTCGCGCCGCGGACCTTGTTCGGTCGCTGGCGGGGCGTGTTTCACAGTTGCATCTGAAGGATCTTAATGCATCTGTCGAAACCCCGAATTTTGGTTCGATTCCGAACGAAGCTTTTGAGGAGATTGGTGATGGAAAAATAGAGATGTTGCCGATTTTGGAGGCTGCTCTAGATGCCAAGGTTCAGCATTGCCATGTCGAGCAGGATCATTCACCACATCCTGTGAAGAGTATTCAGCAGAGCAAAATCTTTCTTAATGGCTTAGGTTGAGTTTCGCCGCTAAACTCGTTTACCCGAATCAAATTTACCCACGCTGACCTTACGAGAAGAAAACGATGAATTATTTGACCTGCGTTGCTGTTTTATGCGTTGGATCAGTATGGATTACAAATTCAGCCCACGCGGAAATCAAGGTTGGCGACATGATGCCAGACTTTGAATTGGTTGGAAGTGACGGTGTAACCTACACCGCTGAGAAGTTAAATGGAAAGAAGGCATACGTGATCGCATGGTTTCCCAAGGCGTTCACCGGCGGTTGCACCAAAGAGTGCAAATCGATGAGAGAGTTTGGTGATGATCTTAGGAAATACGATGTATCCTATTTCACGGGAAGCGTTGATGCTGTGAGCAAAAACACTGACTTTGCTGCAAGTCTTGAACTTGACTACCCCATCCTCAGTGACGTGGAAAAGAAATTGGCAACGAAACTCGGTTGTCTGAACGACCGCGGTTTCACCAATCGTTGGACCTATTATGTAGGAGCCGACGGTAAGGTGCTTTACATTGATCGTACCGTGAAGACTGAGACCCATGGCAAAGATATTGCAGCAAAGCTCGAGGAACTTGGGATTCCAAAACGCTAACGAAATTGACATCGTTAGGTACGGTACCGCTGGTTGTTTGCTTTTCGGTTGATGTCCCTTTGGTTAGAGCGTTTGGACGTGTTTCATGAATATGGCTCGGATTACTGTGTGTGCTGTCGTGTTGTCACTTTGTTTGGCGTTGCAACTTAGTGCCGGAGAGCAATGGCCAGGATTCCGTGGGCCCACTGGTGATGGTAAGGCAGCGGATGCCAATCTTCCCTCTGAAATCGTACCCGGGAATGTGGCTTGGCGAGTCGACATTCCGGGTAAAGGGTGGTCATCACCGGTTATTTGGGGTGATCAGATTTGGCTGACCACCGCGACCGAGGATGGATCGGAAATGTCGGTCATCTGCCGGCACCTCCAAGACGGTAGGGAGTTGTTTAATCGGGTGTTGGTTCGAAATGAGGAGCCGGCTTTTTGTCACCCGATGAACAGCTATGCGTCCCCAACACCAGTGATTGAAGCAGGTCGCGTGTATGTGCACTTCGGAGCCTATTTGACGGCGTGTATTGATACGAACACTTTTAAGCTTCTTTGGGAGCGAAGAGATTTAGAGTGTGATCATCATCGCGGTCCAGCATCTTCACCTATTCTTTTTGATGGAAAGTTATTTGTTGCATACGACGGTTTTGATCAGCAGTACGTCCTTGCATTGGATAAACAGACGGGTGAGACGGTGTGGAAGCGAGATCGAGAGATCGATTACGGGACGGATAACGGCGACTTAAAAAAGGCTTATGGGACCGCAAGTGTTATTCATGTTGATGGAAAGCCGCTGCTGATCTATCCCAGTGCGATAGCCACCATCGCCTACGATGTTGATTCGGGGGACTCGGTGTGGATTACTTATCACGCTGGGATGAATGCTTCTGCCCGCCCCGTTTTTGTTGATGGCCTTGTTTACATTATCAATGGGATGGGGGCTATGGTTGCGGTTCGGCCTGACGGTACGGGGGACGTTACCAAAACGCATGTAGGTTGGTCATCCGAACGCGCGATTGCTAAGAAGTCATCGCCGATCATCGTCGACGGAAAACTTTACATGAACAGCGACGATGGAATTGTAACCTGTCGAGATGCAAAGTCTGGTGAATTGCATTGGCAAGAACGCATTGGCGGAAAGTACGCCGCTTCACCGATCTTTGCCGGGGGTAGAATTTACTGCTTTGGAATGGATGGAGAAATCGTCGTGTTTCGTCCGGGTGATCAGTTTGATTTGGTTTCCAGTACGAAACTTGGTGATGGGTTCATGGCGTCTCCGGCCGTAGTGGGTGACACGTTAATCTTGCGGGATAAAACCGGGCTTTTTTGTGTGCGTCGATAATGAGATGACGCCAAGAAAGAAGTGTGTCTTCAGCCGCAGAGTGCGGAGAAGTATGGACGTTCACGCCGTCAGAGCGACCGCCCATGCTCAGTTCTTTCGGAGGAAACTTTCCTAGATGGGTTCTGCGTACTGTTAATGCAGGACGGTCTCCAAATCATTTCCATCGAACGATTTTCGGCGTCCACGATTGATCGATGTCATCGTAGGCAATGATGTAGCCGCCGGTTTGTAGCGTCCTGTTGGTCTCAACCTGTTGTGCAACGAAATGGCTGTCTGCTTCCCAGGCTTCAATGACGCTAACGATTCGTTTTGCTGGGATTTCGTCACCGCCGTATATTTTTGGCATTTCCTGAAAAGTTCCGATTGCGTATTCCAGCCAATTCTCTTCAGGTTGGTTTTCGGAAAGTGACCGACTGAATTTTCTTTGAAGCGTTAGTGCCGCGATTCGATCGCTATTCTTGCTGACGGGCATTAATTGGCGTGTGTATGCCTTCCAGCAGATCCCTTTGAAACAACCTACACCCGCACATTGGCCTTCGGGATGCCCATCCTTTTCTTCGCATTCGGTCGCCCACACCGGAATCACCTCGGATTTTGGGTAGTCACTTTGTATCTCTAAAATGAACTTTGCAGCCGCTTCATCACCGATTGGAATGGTTGTCCGCCGGTCGCCGTAGTCACTCGTCCAGCGACA
>JADHOA010000049.1 GCA_016779185.1 Rubripirellula sp. | reverse complement strand
AGACGTCCGCTTGCCGTACCCATTCTCACAAACGGTCAGCAGACTGGCATCTGGATCTGCGACAACCATGCCAACAACACGATCACCCGCAAGAAGTGAAATACCCTTCACACCCGAGGTATTTCGTCCCATCGGCCGAGCGTCTGATTCTCGGAAACGGATCGCCATGCCCTTTGCAGTCACCAAAATGACTTCATCGTTCGGACCGACGACAGCAGCATCAACAAGCTCATCACCCTCTCGCAGTTTGATCGCAATAATCCCGCCACGTTTCGGACGACTGTACTGCTCGAGAGGAGTCTTTTTCACCAACCCACTTCGAGTCGCCATCACGACGTAGTAGCCTTCTTGATCAAAATCCCGAACGGCCAAGCATTCTGCGACCTTCTCGTCTGCTTCTAAGTTCAGAAGATTGACGATCGCTCGTCCCTTGCTAGTTCTTGGCAACTGGGGAAGGTCATAAACTTTTTGCCAACGCACTTTTCCAGTTGTCGTCAAAAACAGCAGATAAGCATGAGTGCTTGCAACGAAGAGATGATTAATCGGATCTTCGTCATCGGCTTTGGCTCCGCGTAATCCCTTGCCACCACGACGCTGCGTGTTGTACTGGCTAGACGGAGTACGTTTGATGTAACCCTGATGTGTGATCGAGACTACCATCGTCTCTTCGGTGATCAAATCCTCGAGATCAATGTTACCAAATTCTTCGTGTGAGATCTCTGTTCGACGAGCATCTCCAAAGCGACGCTTAATTTCCTCGAGGTCATCCTTGATGATCCCGTAAATCCTCTCCGAGCTTCCTAGAATATCGACGTAATCTGCAATTTCAGCCAGCAGACTAGCATGTTCGTCAGTAAGTTTCTCTTGCTCGAGATTCACCAACTGACCGAGCCGCATCCGGAGAATTTCGTCCGTCTGCACGCTGGTTAGTGAGTAGGAAGTTGATTCACCGCGTTCCAAAACAAATTGACGAAACCCTTCTTCGCCGAGAGCCTTTTGCATCATCGAAGCAGGGCATTCAATCCCCATCAACCGTTCTTTCGCTTCGGCTTGAGTTCTACTTTCTCGGATATTGCGAATAATCTTGTCGATATCCGCAAGAGCAAGCAAAAGCCCCTCGACGGTGTGTTTTCGACGTCGCGCTCTTGCAAGCAGGAACTGTGTTCGACGACGAATCACATTGACTCGGTGGCGGATAAACTCCGTCAACATCTCCTTCAGTGTCAACTCACGTGGCTTTCCGTCCACCAAAGCGAGGAAGATAATGGAGAAAGTCGTTTGCAGAGGCGAGAATTGATAGAGCTGATTGAGAACTACATCCGGGTCGGCATCGCGTTTAATCTCAATGACCAAACGAACGGGTTCTTTCAGATCGCTTTCGTCGCGAATTCCTGAAATCCCTTTGATCTTATCGCCATTGACGAGCTCAGCAATTTTTTTGACAACGCCGTCACGGGTCTGCTGGTACGGAATCTCGGAAACAACAATTCGCGACCGATTTCCTTTGAGTTCTTCAACCGAACATCTTGCACGCAAAACAATCGTACTTCGTCCAGTTCGATAACCTCGCCAAATCCCTGAACGCCCGCAGATGATACCGCCAGTTGGAAAATCAGGCCCCGGTACGATCGCAAAAAGATCTTCATTCGTCATCTCTGGACGATCGATCAAGGCGACGACAGCATCACAAATCTCAACTGGATTGTGCGGTGGGATGCTGGTTGCCATCCCAACTGCGATCCCCCCGGACCCGTTGACCAGCAAGTTGGGAAACTTACTCGGCAGAACGGTCGGTTCGGTTCTCACCTCGTCATAGGTGGGGATATAATCAACCGTATCAAGCTTGATGTCGTCCAGCATCGACGCAGCAACAGCACTTAACCTCGCCTCGGTGTATCGCATCGCAGCGGGCGGTAACCCAGCAATGCTGCCGAAGTTGCCTTGCTTATCGATCAACATTCGACGCATGTTCCATTCTTGGGCCATACGAACGAGTGTTGGATAGATCACACTTTCACCATGAGGGTGATAGTTTCCTGATGTGTCACCAGAAATTTTCGCGCATTTGACTCGCTTGCTGCCAGGACCGAGATTCAAATCATTCATTGCGACAAGAATTCGTCGCTGACTTGGCTTTAGACCATCCCTGACATCAGGCAGTGCTCGACTGACAATGACGCTCATGGCGTAGGTCAAATAGCTATCGCGAAGTTCATCTTCGATCGGCATGTCCAGCATGCGAAATGCACCAGGCCCCGTGCCGCCGCCAGTGCCGCCACCCTCTTGACCCACAACCGAGTCGTCGGACATACCGTTTTGGTTAGTGCTGTCGTCGTCAGCCAATGCGAAGATCCTAAGATAAGAGACAGAGAAGGCAGCCTAGAAAGCTGAGCTTCAGAACCTCAGAATTGTACCCGATCGCGACTCAGCCCACAACGACCCACACGCCACAAGAGGACACCGCAACTCCTTATCCTGAATCAACTTGCGACCAAACCCAACAAGGCAGTTCCACAAAAAAAACCGCCATCCTAATACACCCAGGATGACGGCTTGATTGACTGATCTTTTACGCTCAAACAAAGTTCGCGATCCGGTTGATTCAACCCATTTTTCTCGTGATTGGTTGATCCTACCACACCGCATCTCTCTCATTTGCCGAAGAAAATCACTGAGTGAAACAAACACCCATTTTAGGCAAAAAATTCACCCGGCGTGTGACAAGCGATTAACGCTGAACCCGAGCATTGCCTTTCCAAATACTCCACACTTGATCTTCGTCCGCAGGCTGACCATAGTCCGTGTACATGGTGGCCGCGAGTGCTCCGGTAGCCCAGCCGAACTGGGTGCTCTTCTCAGCATCCCATTGATTGAGAACTCCATAGAGCAGACCGCCCACGAAGCCGTCACCACCGCCGATACGATCAAGCACTCCAATTTCGCGAGGCTCGACAACATGCCAATCATCACCGCTCGACACAATCGCTCCCCACATGTGACTATTTGCACTCTCCACCTCACGCAAAGTAGTCGCGAAGAGACTGGCGTTTGAGTACTCTCGCTTCACCCGTTGAATCATCTCTTTGAAACCTTCGATTTTCGCACCGATATCTTCTCCACCTGCTTCAGGCCCTTCGATATCAAGGCAAAGCTGAAAGTCTTCTTCGTTACCAATCAAAATGTCAGAGAGACTTGCGATTTCCTTGAACGCGGCTGAAAGCTCTTCTTCGCGGCCGCGCCAAAACGAAGCACGATGGTTGAGGTCAAAGGAAATCCTCGCGCCATTTTTCTTGGCAGCTCGAGCGATCTCTAAACAGAACTGACTCGCATCCTCAGAAAGAGCTGCAATCAAGCCAGACATGTGCACGATCTTTGCACCATCCTGCGCGAAAATCCGATCAAGATCAAAATACTTGACGTTCAATAACCGGCCAACTTCGCCAGCCCTATCATTTTGCACGCGAGGCCCGCGTGTTCCCCAACCGCTGTCAGCCATATTGATCTGATGCCGAACACCCCAAGGAGTATCCTGTGCAAACTCGGGCCCTTCGTAATCCATGTGCCGCCTCGCAAGATCATCCTTGATGAAACGGGCAATCGGGCTGTCTTTGACGAACGCAGTTAGAATCTTGACGGGTAGCCCAAGAAAAGACGAGACGCTGCCAACGTTGGACTCGGCACTAGTCGCCTGCATCTTGAAGGTATCACTGCAATGAAAAGGCTGGTGATCTACCGGAGTGAGACGTGTTCCCATGCTCGTCGGGATTACAAGCGAGTACTTCGCATCTTCTCTTAGTTCAATCATGAACGATTCCTGTTTTTAGTTGGGTATTTACTTTTTATCGTGTTTGCTGTCTGAAAACAGCTGAGCAAGCTTGACTTACAAATTCACTTTTTCAATCAATTGACAAGACACTGCGGCAACGCATTGCACAGAGGATTCTCTGTGGGGGCGAATACGATCCGGCTGGAAAAACGATTGACGATTGGAAAGCAACTTGGTTGACAGTTCAACTCAAATAAAGGATTCCCAACGCCCAGAATTTCACGCAAAAACCTTTGATGATCCGACTAAATCGTTACCGAAGCGAATCCGCCATCAACTGCAATGTTTTGGCCTGTAACGAAAGACGACGCATTTCGACTAGCAAGCCAGATCGCAACACCGGCAAGCTCTTCAGGTCTACCAAATCTTGCCATTGGGGTATGACCGATGATCTGCCCACCGCGATCGGTATAAGAGCCGTCCTCATTGAATAGCAACTTGCGATTCTGCTCAGCAGGAAAGAACCCTGGGCTAATCGCGTTCACCCTGACACCCGTCGTTGCCCACTCCCTCGCTAGCCAAAGTGTAAAGTTGATGACTGCGGCTTTCGCTGCAGAGTAAGCGACGACCCTAGACAGTGGAATCATCCCTGACATCGAAGCGATGTTGATCACACTGCCCACACCCGCGGCAAGCATATCGGGACCGAACACCTGACAGGGCAATAACGCACCACCCACCAGATTAAGATCAAACACATCTCTCCATGCATCGAGAGGTAATTGACAAACATCGCCTCCGGGAGGAATGGTTGCGTCAGGGCGATTCCCCCCTGCCGCGTTGACAAGAACGGAAATGGGCGATCCCGCCCAAGCGTTCACCGCCTCACGAGCTTCGTTTAGTGAATCCGCGTTTAATCCATCTGCTGCGAAAAATTTAGCCGTACCACCGGCTGCTTCGATCGCTTCCACACGCGCGCCGCCGCGTTCGGCGTTACGCCCTAGCACAGCCACCTTGGCACCAGCCGCCGCTAACGACTCAGCCATGGTTCCTCCGAGTTCACCGGTTCCCCCGATGACCACTGCCACGTCCTGATCCAATCCAAAAAGATTACTCATCCGACTTGCTACTCACTTATTTTTCAATTCTTTCCGCTTTCAAAATGAATCAGCGGCTCTTCGCATCGCCAATTCACCAAATCCTGAAGGACAAAACTTTTCCAAAAAGCCGGAACAGTGTGTCACTTCTAAAACGGTTACCTTCATCAAAAAGACCTTATCTGACAATCGGTACCCATTGCTGCTCAGCC
Organism: Rubripirellula sp.; assembly: GCA_016779185.1. Lineage (GTDB taxonomy): Bacteria > Planctomycetota > Planctomycetia > Pirellulales > Pirellulaceae > Rubripirellula. The sequence goes on along the minus strand of JADHOA010000049.1, from coordinate 11,790 downwards.
CTAATCAAGGGGTGCCCAAATGTCCTCCTAATTTACTTGCTAGCCACTCGTGGTAACAGGTGACAAGACAGCTAGCGATCAGACAAATGCCAGCGTTAAGCCGCAAGGACGGCCTCTCGAATTCATTGGATCAGAATCGTCACCGCGATTGAACAAACCGGATGATCGGATTTTCGTACCAAATCACACCAAGATTTCTTACCTCCTCGCATGTCAACACATCGACGTCTCCGTCACCATCTAAATCAATCGGCACGAGCAAATCATGTTTGACACCATCGACACCGCTGATCGATTTCAATTCCCAGCTACTGTCATCGCTCGATGAACGGTCAAACATCCCGATTCCCATCTTCGGAGCTTTTGCGTTTTCTGTTGAAAATACAATTTCCGCTTGACCATCTAAGTCAAAGTCGGCAATAGCGGTTGCCTTAGCTGTTCCGAACGTTTCAGGGATCGCCAACTCTCGGCTTCTCCATTGATTCGATTGCGAACCATCACGCTTGATCACCAATATTTTTTGCGGACGAATTGCGACGACGATCTCTTGGACGCTGTCACTATCTAAATCTCCGATCGAGAGAAACATCACCTCTTGGTGTAATCCACCTACCTCATGCTCAGGCCACACACTCATCAAATCCAATGAATCAGCCCCCGGATTCTCTAACCAAAAAACACCGCTGCGTTCACCCTTTCGATCGGAAAACAGCAGATCCATCTTGCCATCGGCGTTCATATCAATCACTTCAAGTGACATTAGCCATCCCATCTTTCTCAGTGGATGCCATTGCCAAGCTGCGACGTCACGCGGATCACTGGGCAACTCCCACCAACCCAGCATTGCCCCCGCGCCCTTGCCCCCAGCGACAAGATCAATCTGTCCATCTTGATTTACATCCAGCGGAGTTGAATACATCCAGCGACAGACACCGACCGAATCTGGCAAATCAACGGTTTCCCAAGACTCCTCTCGCAAAACATCGCCGCCGTCTCCCCAGTGAACTCGAATCGACTGCTGGCCTCCCTCACAACAACTCACAACATCCATAGCCCCATCCGCATCTAAGTCGATAAGGAGCGCATCTTCAACATCTTTTGCCGATCCAACCGTGACCCCCGGCCATGACTTACGTACCGCCTGATAACCGGGATGTAAACAGATTCGCGAGATTCCACCTTGCTCCCACCCAGTGACGATATCAAGAAGCCCGTCGCGATTCACATCGGCCAAACGAGTTCCATCAGCCCCCTGTGAACGGGAGTCAATCACATGCCGCGTCCACGGCGAATTCAAACTGTCGTCTGCTCCGCAAACCTGCACCACAAATAGCTGAAACAAATTGAAACCAATCACCCATCGGACCATCAGTAAATCCCTATAGAGCAGAAAAACTTTTTGCAATCGCCGCAAAGACGAAACGCCGGCAGATAGAACCCAGAACATTAAGAGGCAGCATCTTACCACCCGATCCCCTAAATCTGGTCTCGGTGTTCAATGTAACAATGGTGATTCGACATGGCTTGAGAAAGACTCTCGCAACTTATTCCTGTTATGATTTCATGGTAGCAGTGACGCAAAAAACAAAATCCACCACAACATACTCTTGCTTTTCCGGTGCTAGGCGATTGGTTCATGAATCACAAAACAGAATCAAGGCAACTTGTATTCCAGCCATCTTTAATCATCACGAAAACGTCCTAGACACCAACGATCGATGACAACTGCCGCTTACGAACCGAATCAAATTCACAAACAGTACCCGATGAAAACAGCTCACTTCTTCTCATTGTTGATCACGATTTTGTTGAGTGTGACGACAACTTCCAAGCAAGCAACCACTCTGGGGCAAGACACACGCAATCGCTTTCAACTAGCCGACGGATTGACCATCCATCCAATCGCTTCAGAAATCCAGACGCCCGACTGCACATGCCTTGCGATTGACGCGCAAGATCATATCTTTGCCGCGGGACCTGGATACCTGAGAATGTTGTCGCTCGAAGCTGATGGTAAAGGAGTAAGGACCATTACCAACGTAAGTCAGTCCATCGAACAAGCCGCGCAGGGGCTATGGATTGACAATCAGTCCATCTACTACGTTGCCGATGGAGGAGTCTGGCAAATCGAACTTAGTGAAACCTTCACCCAAACGTCGCCAAATCCAATCAAACATATCGATTTACCAACAGGTGGTGAGCACCAAGGACATGCGATCCGGAAAGGCAACGACGACTATTGGTATTTGATTGTTGGAAACGCTTGCGATTCCATGATCAGCTTGCAAAACACCTCGACCCCCATCATCCGTAATCCGCGTGCTGGGATGATTTGGAGGTTTTCAAACGACTGGAAAGAACGATCCATCGTTGCGCATGGATTGCGAAACGCCTACGATTTCGATTTCATCGAAAATGGCAACATCATTACTTACGATAGTGATGGGGAACGTGACATTTCGCTTCCTTGGTATCGACCGACTCGAGTGTTTGAGATGACCGCTGGAAGCGATGCAGGGTGGGTCACACGAAGCTGGAAAAGACCGAATCACGACCCATCAATGCCAAAGGTAATCGCTGAACTTGGCAGAGGCTCACCTACTGGGGTCAAAAGATCAAAAGGAAATCGATTACCAAAACGATTCCATCGCGGCACCTTTGTTCTGGACTGGACGTTCGGGCGAATCGTCTTCGTATCGGATCAAGGCGAGACGGAATTGATTGCACAACCTGCTGATTTTTCAGGTTTTCCTGTTACGGATATCGAAACACTCCAAGACGGCAGGCTGATTGTTAGCGTTGGCGGCAGAGGAAGTCGTGGAGGTATCTACATGATCGATGCTGATCCCGACGATGAACTGGATCAATCCGATCCCATTCGCTCAAGTCCGAAGAACATTGCATCCAAAGAGGCTTTATCCAGTTCGGCAGAATCCCCTGCAACGGCATCAGAAATCAGGCAACTCATTTCGCAACTCCGCGATCAACCACAGCGAGCCATCAGCATCGATGCAGCAGAAATAGCAATTTGCCGAATGGAGCAAAACCACGGGGAATCTAGCGAATGGATCGAACCGCTCACTCTATTGGTAGAAAGTGTCGGAGGATTGGGGCAGGGCGACCCAAAAGATGCCAGAGGAACGACTCAGGTTGCAGCGGTTTTTGATGGTTACCGAAGCGTTCTTAGACCGCAAATCTCGCCAGCTCAGATGCAACGTGCAACCGAAATCCTTCTTCGACAAATCCCCCAGCAAAGATCTCAATCTTCGGTACACACAGAAATGATTCGCACACTCGCCGTGCTAGAACCTGACAGCAAGTTAGCAATCGATCTTTTACTTAAAGAAATCAATTGGTTGTCAGACCCCATCGGTAAGCTGCATTGCCTGATTGCAATTGCAAGAATCCCCACGAAAAGAAATGACGAACAAACAGAGTCTATCGCCATCGAGCTACTCAAGGTAGTTCGTGAAGTTCGACATTCAAATCTCAACACGGATCGTCATTGGCCACTACGACTAGCCGAACTTTTTGATGCAATGCAATATCGTGATTCACTTCTACCAAGTCGAATCGTGGCCCAAAGCGACTTTGGAGATCCGGCCGATCTCGTATGGATGGAAAACATGGACCCAGAAAATCTTGAGCGAGCCAGACAAAAACTCCTTGCCACCGAACAGTCTCGCAACCACGAAGACATTGCATTATTCATCGCACTCGGTGACGACGCGGTCCCAAGACCCATCATGCGACAATGGCTTACCCACGACCAAACTAGACAAGCAGGAATAATTGCCCTGACCAACGATGCAAGAATCAGTGATGCGGAACTTCTCTACAACGAAGCTTGGTCGAGCGACTCGCTTGTTCGAGAGAGAGTCCGAGCAGCTCTCAAACGCCTTGAGCTTGAAATCCCAGACCGTCCCCAGCAAACGCAATCCGTCGCCTCATGGGAAAAGCGAAGCGAATCGATTCTTCAAATAAAAGGAAACAAAGAACTGGGTTCACAGCTCTACGCGTCAAAGCAGTGCAAGAAATGCCATGATGGCAATCGCGCCTTGGGCCCGCGTCTCGAAGGAGTTTCAAAACGCTACAGCAGCAATGACTTACTGAAAGCCGTCTACGACCCAAGTCACACCATCCCCGACCGTTATCGAGCTCGCATCATCATTTCAAACGACCAAGAGCGAATCGTAGGAATCCCCATTTACGAAAGCGTCGATGGGCTGACATTAGTCACCGCATCAGGAGAAACACTACGCGTCGAGAAAGATGAAATTGATGAGATAAAAAACTCGAGCCTATCAACCATGCCAGAAGGATTGCTCGATGGATTGAGCGACAAAGACGTAGCCTCGCTTCTCTCTTTTCTTCAAAGTCAATAAACCAGATGCCACTTCCTAAATTATCGAAGGTGGGCCTGCCTGCAATGAAAAACCTTATCCAATTCCATATCGCATCGATCATCCTGATTTCGATTATCGTTAGCCAGAATAGTTTGGCAGACCAGCGACCCAACGTGATGGTCATTTTATGCGACGACCTAGGTTATGGAGACCTCGAGTGCTATGGCCATCCCGCCATCAAAACTCCGACGCTAAACCGCCTAGCAGCAGATGGCATTCGATTCACTGATTGTTACTCTGCAGCACCGGTATGCTCGCCGTCACGTGTGGGACTACTTACCGGGCGAAGCCCCAATCGTGCCGGTGTTTACGACTGGATTCCAAACGCAGACAAACCAGCCTCAAACAAGCGGCATCTGGTTCACATGCGCGAGAAAGAAAAGACAATTGCAAGTTTCGTGCAGGGTGCAGGTTATGCCACCTGCTTGGTCGGAAAATGGCATTGCAATTCAGAATTCAACGGACCTCAGCAACCTCAACCGGATACCTTTGGCTTCGAACATTGGTTTGCCACACAAAACAATGCTTCACCCTCTCATCGAAATCCCAACAACTTTGTACGTAACGGATCGGATGCTGGAGCGATTGAAGGCTTTAGCTGTCAGGTCGTTGCAGATGAAGCAATCCATTGGCTTGAACAAAAAGAAAAAGACAAGCCTTTCTTTCTTTACGTGGCGTTCCATGAGCCTCACGAGCCAGTTGCTTCCCCTGCTGAGATAGTGGCTGAATACCTAGACGATGCAAGAACAGAAGACGAAGCTCAATACTTCGCTAACGTGGCGAATATGGACTTAGCGGTTGGCCGAATCATGAAATCGCTCACCCGCCTGAACCTCGACGAAAACACCCTCATCATCTTTACCTCTGATAATGGACCGGAGACGCTTAATCGGTACCGCTCTGCGAACCGCTCTTATGGTCAACCGGGTCCGCTTCGTGGCATGAAATTACACACGACCGAAGCAGGGTTTCGAGTTGCAGGAATCATCAACTGGAAGAATCACCTTCCCCAATCGATGATTGGCGCAGTGAACCAGACCACCATTAGCTCGCTGGACCTATTGCCGACAATCTGTGAACTAGCTCATCTCTCGCTACCCAAAGAGATGCATCTCGATGGCACTTCAATCACTTCACTTCTTCAGGGCAATGAGCTTACCCGAGAAAAGCCGCTTACCTGGATCTATTACAACGCGATTAACGAAGCGAGAGTTGCGATGCGTCACGAACGATGGAAAGTGCTCGCGAAACTAGACGGAGGATCGCTTCCCAAATTGACAAACGTCACGAAAGATTCATTACCACTGATTCAGCAGGCAAAACTAACGGATATTGAAATCTATGACCTAAAGAATGACACATCAGAAAGGCAAAACATTGCTCAAGTAAATCGAGAACTCACCATCGAACTCACGGAAAGACTGCAACGAGAGTATCAAAACCTCGTTATGGATTCTCACGCATGGTAAGTCCGTCCCATGACTCAAACCACGGCGACAGGCATTTCAGGTCGGCTTCAAGTGCCGATTGATTGGACGCAATACATCTCCATTCGTCATTTCAACAAACCACCATCGATACAACGTAAAGATCGGACACGGCAACGACTAAGGAGACATTTTGGTTTTCAAGTCGTTTTTTGCCTGCTGCAGAAACTGCATCGACTCAAGTGGGGTCATTGAATCCAAATCTAGTTTCTGAATCTGGTCTAACAATGGATGATCGGCAAAGCCAAAGAGTGTTAACTGGTACTGACCCGTTTCAGTGTTCGAGCCCGGTGTCCTAATGGTAGGGCGATCCAGCGCATCACGATGATCCGCCTCAAGCTGGGATAAAACATCTTTCGCTCGCTCATTGACTTCACTGGGAATGCCAGCGAGGCGAGCGACATGAATCCCGTAACTCTTGTCTGCACCGCCGCGCACAATGCGATGCAAAAAAACGACCTCGTCATTCCATTCTTTGACTGCCACATTCCAGTTCGCCACACGCGGAAGGGATTCCTCTAATTGCGTGAGTTCATGATAGTGGGTCGCGAAGAGAGTGCGCGCACCAATTTGTTCATGAAGATGCTCGGTGATTGCCCAGGCAAGCGACAGACCATCGTAAGTACTCGTCCCCCTGCCGATCTCATCAAGAATCACAAGACTTCTCGATGTCGCTGTGTTTAGGATTCGAGCCGTCTCCACCATCTCAACCATGAACGTACTTTGACCGCGACTAAGTTCGTCGCTAGCACCCACGCGAGCGAAGATACGATCAGCAATTCCGATTTCCGCGGAATCAGCAGGAACGAAGGAACCTGCCTGCGCCAGCAAAGTGATCAGCGCCACCTGCCGAATGTACGTGCTTTTACCCGCCATATTTGGCCCTGTAATCAACAGGATCATTCCAGACTCAGGAGACTGCACACAATCGTTGGGAACAAATTCACCCTGCGGCAAAGTCACATCCAGAACCGGATGGCGACCACCTTCAACTTTCAGCACCGAATCTTCACTCAACCCGGGCCGCACCCAACGACGCTGAGCAGCAATTTCCGAAAGCGAAGCATAGACATCTAGTTCCGCAATCGCCGAAGCAACTTCCTGAAGAATCGATAAATGCTGATGAGTCGCATCTCTCAACTGCTGGAAAATCAATTGCTCCCGCGCCATCGCTTTTTCATCCGCGGCGAGAACGGTCTCTTCGTATTCTTTTAATTCCGGAGTGATAAAACGTTCGCAGTTTTTCAAGGTTTGCTTGCGAATAAAACTGGCGGGAACTTTATCTCGGTGCGCGTTGGTCACCTCAAGGTAATAACCAAATACTTTGTTGTAGCCGACCTTCAGATTCTGAATACCAGTGATATCCATTTGCTGCTTTTGATAGGCGGCAATCCACTCTTTTCCGCCTTTCGCCAGCTGACGCAAGTGATCAAGGTCGGGGTCATAACCGGTGCGAATAAAATTACCGTCCGCCGCAAATACTGGGCAATCATCCGCTAACGCCTGCTCCAGCGTCTGTCTAAGATCTGGACATAGATGAAGTCCCGTTTCAATGAACTGAAGTCGCTCCGCGGTTCGCCCAGCGAGCATTGCCTTTAATTCGGGCAGGCTCTGCAACGTTGATGCGACTTGCTGCAAATCCCGAGGTCCGGTTCGCGCCGTTGCAATTCTGGCCAAAAGCCTCGTTAGGTCATATGTCTTTTTCAAAGTGTCGCGGAGTTCAGCTCGGACTGCGGAATCACGCACAAATTCTTGCACCGCGTCTTGCCTGACACTTATTGCCTGTCGATCAATCAATGGCGCAGCGATCCAATCCGCCAGTCTGCGTGATCCCATCGAAGTGCAAGTGCGATCCATCACACCAAGTAGCGATCCATCACGTGATCCACTGCGAAGCGTCTTACTGACCTCAAGGCTCCGCCGCGTCGCAGCATCGATCTGCAGGAACCCACTTCGTCGATGAGCGGTGATCGATCGAAAGTGATCCAAACCGGTCCGCTGAGTTTCTTGAAGGTAGGCAAGCGTCGCGCCGGCCGCTCGCACAGCTAAGCCGTCACCTTCATCAAATCCAAATCCCTCCAGATTGTGAACGGCGAATTGTTTTTGCAAATTTTCACTCGACGCGTCCTCTGCAAAAGACCAAGAGGGTCTAGCGGTCCAGGACCAAGGCGCAGTGCTGTCCGGCGAATAACCCGCATCATCCTCCCTAAACAAGACTTCTGCAGGACCGATTCGAGCCAGTTCATCTTCGACCCGAGAAGCAGGAAAGACACCCGCCTCAAAACGCCCACTGGATAATTCAGCCCAAGCGATCCCAACAAGGGATTCCGATTCGCTGGTACTGCGCGATGAGGAAAAACAAATCGCCGCGAGATAGTTCGTCTCGCGAGGATCCAACAAGCCATCATCCGTCAACGTACCCGGACTGACGACTCGGGTAATTTCTCGCTTCACTAATCCCTTAGCGAGCTTAGGATCCTCGACCTGCTCACAGACCGCCGCCCGATATCCCGCACGGATCAACTTCTGAAGATAAGCATCTAGCTGATGGTGTGGAAAACCCGCCATCGCAGTCGGGTTGTCACTATCCTTATCTCGACTTGTCAAAGTGAGTCCCAACACTTGGGATCCAATCTTGGCGTCGTCGAAAAAAAGCTCGTAGAAATCACCCATGCGAAAAAACAGCAATGCGTCGCCGCACGCTGATTTTGATTCATGGTATTGCCGCATCATCGGTGTCATACGCTGAATCCTACCGACTTGTCTAAGAATCGCACAGTCGCCAACGCGATGCGAACCTCGAATCCCATCAAAATGGCTTCCCTAATCGAAGTCCGCCTCTCACTCAAATGATCGACAGAAAAACGATTGGAAGCAGATGAGGCCGGTTGATCGTCGGACCAATTCGCATCTTCAATCGAAGCAAGCATCAATTGATCGATCTGCTTCTTACCTACATACCAGAGTACGACTTGGGGCTAAGAACGTACTTATAGATTTTGCTGACGGTTCCTTTGAATTTCTCAACCTCCTTTAAGACTTGCCAATCCGGATGCACGCGGAAGTCTTGCCAAGCCTGCCCTCGCTTTTCCTCACTTGGATAAACGGTTAGATAAGTCAGACTTGGTGTGAATGGACCGACAAGAGCCTGACCAATGAAGACAGGCTGAATACCACAATCGAGAAAAATCGGCACCTCTCCCGAATTAAACATTTCCACTTTTAAATCTCCGAGTCGCTCATTTGCGCTCTCGTAAATCCTCAGTTCGTACACACGTTCTTGATTTTTTAGACTGTCAGAATTCACTTCCAATTTTGGCATACAATCCATCGATACCAAAAGCTCACTCTCAATTCGCTGAAATGGTGACTGGCGCGGCCCACGACCAAGGTATCCCTCGGCAGCTTTAAGGTATTCCTGATCTGCTTGCAGCAGTTTTTTAACGGTGGAAATCTGCTCGGATTTCTCATAGGGAATCACGACGATGATTCTTTGACTGCCCGTCTCATCAGCGGGAGAATTACTAAACACTCCAACGGGACCAATTCCCGCTCGATCTAACGCCGGAATCAACGCTGACTCAAGGTACGCATCAATCGCTGCTGGATCACCATTTTCACCGAGAATGTAGCTGCGAATTTCGTAATACTCATGGCCTTCTGCCGCATTGGTTTTTTGGAACATCGAAAAGCTTAACGCAATGATTAAACAACAAAAAAAACGATTCATAGAATTCCCTTCAATGGGGCCGATAACAAAAGGAAACGGAAATCCAGTCGGATAGCATAATGATTTCGCAGGTCAAAAGTCTAACGGGCGACGCCGCTGGAATCGCTTTTCCTGAAACACCTTGAAAAAACCGAATTCTCGCACGATGCACAGAAACCAAATGTGATTCGGAAACCCAAAGCCGATCCTCTGAAAAACGATTTCGGGATGCTCGAACTCCAGGCTAAACAAGACTGATTCCAAGCCCGAATGACATCACGGGCGGAAATCCACGTGGTAAGATCACCGCGATTTGACTTACCCATAGACTCTACGCCACAATCGCGTTGGAACCTTTTGCCGGAAACCCCAATCAAACTCGAACAAAAGATGCACCGAGCCGATGTTTGAAACATTGACTTTTTTTCTTGGATTTGCCCAGACGTTCCCAATCGCTGAAGCAGCAACTACCGCGATTGAGACGGGCAGCATGGAAAAAACAGAAGTGCTTTGGTCTTTTCAAAGCCTGATCACGCTGGGGATGCTGATTTTGTTGCAGGCGGTACTCGGCTTTGACAACCTGCTGTACATCTCCATCGAAAGCAAACGCGTACCAGAAGACAAACAATCAATCGTCCGAAAGTCGGGAATTGGTCTTGCCATCATTTTCCGCATCGGACTGCTGTTTGTGTTGGTCAACTTGGTAGACCGACTTCAAGGCACTTTCCTCTCCGTTAAATCATCACCACTTTCCTTCGAGCTATCCGGCCACAGTCTGATTGTGATATTTGGTGGAGCCTTCATTTTGTGGACAGCGATCAAAGAAATTTATCATCTACTCGCAGTCCATGACGTCTCAACGGACCCAAGCAAGAAACAAAAGAGCACGGTGGGTAAATCCGTTGCATTGATCGTTATCATGAATCTAGTTTTCTCTTTCGATTCAATCCTCAGTGCGATGGCTCTGACAGACCTACTTCCCATCATGACCGTGGCAATCGTCTTGAGCGGATTGCTGATGATGCTGCTCGCAGATCGAGTATCATCCTTCCTCCAAAAGAATCGAATGTACGAAGTCTTGGGGCTATTTATCCTGTTCATTGTCGGGATCATGCTCGTCAGTGAAGGCGGACATTTGGCACATGTCCAACTGTTCGGCACGCACGTCACAGCAATGTCAAAGAGCACCTTTTACTTTGTGCTGATCGTTATGATCCTGGTCGACATCGTTCAATCAAAGTATCAGAGAAAACTACTCGCCGAGCAAGAAAGACTTGCCAATTCGCAAGGTAACTAAGACGACGTAATCGCCAATCCTAAAACGTAAAGATCGCGTTGTCCGCTCATTGTTCTCCGTAGCAAAGTGAGCGTCGCGATTCAAAAAAAAGGCTCATTCGTCTTTTGGATCTGATCGCCCAGAAGAACCGTCAGCCCAGAAGAACTCCATGGTGAACGTTAGTCGTCTGACAGCAGATCGATAAAACCCGACTCACCGTCTTGTTTCAAGTCAGATTGCGAGGCCTCATCGGATAGACCTCCAGAGAGATCCTCAAACAAAGAATCACCCATTACCTCAATGGTTCGATCCACAATCTGTTCGGACCAATTCATATTCACTGAAAGTGACGGACCGTTTTCCAAATCGTCGCTAGATGCCTCCTCAAGCTCATCTGTTACGACTGACTGTGACTCAACTGCGTCATGCACGGAATAATCGCTGGGACTGCTGGTCGGCTGAGGCGAACCATTTAGATCGGGCTGCACCTGCTCACCATTGCCAACCGCTTCGCCTCGAAGACGCTGACGATTGATCTCATTCAGGACAAGCAAAACGTCCAAGGCAGTTACCATTTGATCCGCATTGACATCATATGCGTAATCTTCATCAGTTCGATGAATCGGACCGGGCCCGTAGACGTTCAGATAGTTGATAATCGCCAAGGCGTCCAATGCGGTGACACTACCATTCCGATCCACATCATACGGATTGTCCACATTGTGGTAGGGATTCGAATTCTCTAAGACTCGAACCACGAAACTCGCCGACAGAGATTCAAAAATGTTGCTGTCGTCGCGAGCGGTGATCACTAATTCAATTTCAGTTTGACTCTGCCGTTCCACCATCTCTTGGTCGATTAACTTGAGCAAACCGTTGACGATTTCAAACCGAGAATCATTTACGCTAAGA
>JADHOA010000048.1 GCA_016779185.1 Rubripirellula sp. | reverse complement strand
GTTGGACGCAATCTGTCACGTCTCAGTGGACGTATCTTCAATGGCCACAAGCTTTTACGTTCAGGCGTCGACTCTCACAGGAAGGTGAGGCGTTGGAAACTTGCGGGGTTAGAGACCCCGCAAAATCAGGCTAACCCCGCACGTAACCCCGCAACGTAAGGTGTTGCCAGTGAACGACTTCCGGAAATTTGCGGGGTTTGCGGGGTTCAATCCTGCTCCCTTACGTGTAGGGCCCGTGTACGTACACCTTTTTGTAGGCGTACATGTACATGAGCGTACAGCCAGCGGGCTGAAACAGACCCGCGAAACCCCGCAGACCCCGCAACTCTTATCACCATGTGAATATCGCTACCGCGAGATCAGCACGAGTCGCAATGAAGTAAGGCCATCAACATCACTGTGGACAAAACAATCGCCATTCCAACGGCGCAAATCGCGCCATCCATCGGGCTTATTGGCGGTAATCGCGCCAATGCGAATTAGTGGAAGATTTCGCGCCAACAATGGTTCCTTCCGGCGCATTTTACGCCCAAATGGGCACACGGAACGGCCGCCTTGTTACTCAGAGTTTGTTTTAGTCCGTGGAGGACATACCGGCAGTCCGCGAGGGCCTCCGGAGATGGCAGAAGAGATGTTTGTTGAAATCCCGCAGCCCCTACATCGTGGCCATTTCTCTCAGCCAAACTCTTCAAGAATATCCATGGAAGAATCTATGCAAACGGAATTACGCTCTCTCACTGATGTTCATCCTTATGACGCTAACCCACGCACCAATGACAAAGCCGTGGACTCGGTCGCTCTGTCGATCAACGAGTATGGATTTCGACAGCCGCTGGTGGTTGATACCGACGGCGTCATCATCTGTGGTCATACGCGATACAAGGCAGCGGTGAAGCTGGGACTTGAAAAGGTACCTGTGCATGTCGCCAAGGATCTCAGTGAGCAACAGATCAGGGCATATCGCATTGCCGACAATAAAACTGGCGAGCTTGCCGAGTGGGACTTTGAGTTACTACCGATTGAGCTCAGCGGGCTACAGGCCGAAGGTTACGACATTGAGCTGCTTGGCTTTAGTTCAAATGAACTGGCAAAGCTAATTGAGCCGGAGGTTCAAGCTGGACTTACCGATCCAGATGACGTACCAGAGCCACCAGATGAGCCTGTAACGCAGCCGGGTGATCTTTGGATACTAGGCGAGCATCGGCTTCTTTGTGGCGACTCGTCCAAACCGGAAGATGTAGACCGGCTCATGGAAGGCCAACCGATTCATTTGGTCCACATGGATCCACCCTATAATGTCTCGGTTAACAGAATCATCCATTGGCTTTGTGTGTCTCCGTAATCCAAAGGTCAGTCCTGCTGATCAGGGCTTTGAACCTAAAAGGTTGCTTCAACTGAAAAGTTGGCTACCGAGAGAGGGAAGAATGGTGGCTGAAGATCGGCTGCAAGGGTGGCCTCTGCGCCCTTTGCTGCGAGCCCGAGCACCTCTCGGAATTTTTACTTGATTCCACTAGGTGATGTTTACATCTTTGACGCACTTTACCGGGACAATATGAGTGCGATCGGTAGGCGCCTTCTCTGCTGAAGATCAAGCCAAGGTGATTGGTGTAATGATAGACCCCCTTTTCTTGGGGTAGGTAAGCTTGGTCGCAATCCTTAATCCAGCAGGAATGACGAATGAGCGAATCAGTAAAGCATCAACGATATCATGATTTGGATTTTGTGCGTGCGGCCGCAATGTTGCTTGGCCTACTACTGCACGTCTGCATTTTCTTCATGCCGCCTGAGAAGTATTTTTGGGGATCAGGGGACTACAGCGGCGATATTCTCAATGCACAGTTTCTGAACTTTATTCATCTTTTTAGGATGCAATTATTTTTCCTACTTGCTGGCTTCTTTGCTGAGCTCGTTGTGGACCGAAAAGGTTTATCGAATTTTGTACAGGATCGGCTCAAGCGGATTCTGTTGCCATTCGTCGTCGGCGTGCTTGTGATGGTGCCTGTCTTTACGTTGCTCAACGGGAATTTTGGTTACTATAACAATCTATTCGATGGAAAAAACATACTGGAAATCATTCGCTCCTCCGCGCTGTTCGGATGGTTTGAATTGGAATCCGGTTCGGGACTCAAAGATGGATTATTACATTACTGGTTTGTCTATTATCTTTTGATTTTCTATCTGCTCTATGTGGTGTTTCGTCCTCTGCTCATGTCGAAGCTGATTCAAACAGTTTCGGGATGGAATCAGCTGATTGAGATTGGAATAAAGCGGTGGTGGGGGTTTTTGCTTCTTGGAGTATTGATCGCGCCACTGCAATATTCATTGAAGAGTGTGTCGATTCCACCAACGGGATTCAATGTTCCCTTGGCTGATCTTGGCCTTTATTTCCTCTATTTTTTCTTTGGTGTCTCGCTATATCGACAACGGAGTTTATTGGAGTATGTGACGAAAAATGCCTACGTGTACGCCGCTTTTTCTGTGCCACTGTTTATCTTGATTGATTATCCGACAATGAAAATCGATTTGTCGGCTCCAATTGCCAATGACTTATACACTTGGACTATTTTTGATTTGCAGACCCTAGAATTTGTGAGACCGAATCTCATCAAGGAAGGTGTGCTGTTTGGTGGGTGGGCAATGGTTTTGGTCGTTCTCCTGAGGGCGACGCTCTGTTGGTCAATGTGCTTGGCTTCGATTGGTATTGCCAGTCGCTACTTGAGTAAAGAGAGCAGCACGGTTCGCTATCTTGCCGACTCAGCGTATTGGGTGTACTGGATTCACATGCCTCTCACCTTCAAGCTGTCTTATATGTTTCAGGATTACGAAGCTTTAGATCCACTCACTAAATGTTACCTTGTGCTCGTGGTCTCTACCTTGTTGATCTACATGAGTTATCAGTGGTTCGTGCGTTATACGTGGCTGGGTAATTTCTTCATGGGTAAAAAGAAATCCCCATCAGATCCCGGCGAGGAGCAGTTTCGAATTCTCAACCTGATCAAAGTGTGTTCCAAGCCAGTGCTTATCGGCGCAATATTCACTTTCTGCGTAGGCTCACTGATGAGGTACAACCGGAGTTCTGAGGATCGTACACCTTTGGTTGAAGCGTACGTTGCCAGGAAACAGGGTGTGCTGGATAAGTACGGCACATTCGAGGGCTTTAGGGACGCTTTTGGGAATACTCCATTACATGCAACACAATTCAAATCAGAGATGTTGAGGAGATACAATCCGCTGCCGAGATTGATCGAAGGTATGGATTCCTTAGATCATCAGAATGATGTAGGACGAACGGCTTTGTTCTACGCGGTGAAGATTGGTAATGAAACCGATATGAGAACCCTGCTGGATCGGGGAGCGGACCCTGATATCTCTGATTGTTACGGTCACACGCCAGCGCACGCGGCAGCGATTCTCTGCGGCAACCGGAATGCTGAAAAGTCGGCAAAGTATCGTTCGATGCTACGCGTGCTCGTCGAACATGGTTGCGATCTGGCTGTTCAAGATCAGCAACAAAGAACGGTCGCTGACTGTTTGATGGAATTCTCAGGGGTCAGTCTGGAAGATCTTGTCGATGGATTGTGAGGTGAACACTTACTTCTATCACCTATCGCAATGGGGCCACGGTTATGCGACTTTGACTTGGTTCATCGACCACGTCATGGGATTGGCTTGTGAACTCTGGACGTCGAACTGATCTGGAGTGAAATTCGCTTACGAAGTAGCCGTGTTATCGGGGGAGATCACGAAAACCTCTATTTTTGTGCATTATCTTCAAATCGAGTAATTAGCATAGAAAGCGGTGAATTCATGGCAGAGTCTTAACTTATTCTCAACCAAGAGGAATAGCTCGGTGGCTAAATGCAGCTCATGTAACGCTGATGTTCTCATCGATGCACAGTTCTGTCCTCATTGCGGGGTAAGTTTGGGTAAGTCGAGCGAGAAAAAGGGAAATGCTGGTCAATCCCTGGCACCGACATTCTTGGAAAAACAACCACCGTCTCGAAAAGCGGATTCAGTATCGGGTCAAAGTTCCCAATTAAGTTCCGGAAGCTCACTTACGGGCTCAGGTGGATATCGTTTTCCTCCTGGCACCATCCTGGGTGAGCGATTTCGCATTGTCGGACCACTCGGTCGTGGAGGGATGGGGGAGGTCTATCGTGCGGACGATCTCAAGTTAGCTCAGTCAGTGGCATTGAAGTTTTTGCCCCAACATGTGACTGAGGATCAGAGACGACTGGATCTGCTCTACAACGAAGTTAGGCTCGCGAGGTCTGTTTCCCACCCCAGCGTCTGTCGTGTTTATGACATCGGCGAAATTGAGGGTCAGCATTTTCTCTCCATGGAATTCATTGATGGTGAGGATCTGTCAAGTTTATTGAGGCGAATAGGCCGACTGCCTTCGGATAAAGGGATTGAGATCGCACGGCAAATATGTGGTGGTCTCTATGCGGCACATGAACGTGGGGTCATCCATCTAGATCTCAAGCCCGCCAATATTATGTTAGATGGTAGAGGGAAAGTTAGGATTACAGACTTTGGCCTTGCTCGCCTGACAATGACCACTGACCGCCAGAACGGAATTGTGGGCACTCCTGCTTACATGGCGCCAGAGCAGTTGGCCGGTGGCGCAGTGGGTGAGTATTCGGATATTTACGCCCTCGGTCTTATCTTTCACGAAATATTTACGGGGAAGCCCGTTTTTCGAGCCAGCTCCATTGCGGAGATGATTCGGCTTCGAGATCAATCCTCGCCCAGTCGTATTTCAACGATTGGTAAAGATCTTGATCCAGTGGTAGATAAGATTATTGAGCGGTGCCTGAGCAATGACCCCAATGAGAGGCCTCCTAATGTTGTACAGATTGCGGCGGCCTTACCCGGTGGTGATCCCCTCGCTGCTGCTATCGCTGCAGGTGAAACACCCTCTCCCGAGTTGATCGCGGCCAGTGGAGGTTCGGCAGGTATTCCTCTACGTTGGGGTTTATCTGTCCTTGCTGTTTTCATCTGCTTGTTAGTTTCTTCTATCTTTTTGATTCATTCCGTTACGCCACTTCATCAACGTGATTACACACTCAAACCAGCAGTTTTAGAGGACCGTGCAAAACAAGCAGCGGCTGATCTGTTGGATGTAAATTCCACAGATCCAACCGATTCAGCGTACGGGTTTTGGTATAACCCCGATAATCCTCCTCAAGAAATCGGGGATGATGCTTCAGCGGGATCACCCGACGGTGGATTGGAATTCTGGTATCGCCAGTCTTCTGGGTTTTTGAGTGCTAATCATCCCTTTCTCTATGCAAGACAACCACGAGTTGTAACGCTTACCGATCCTCCTGCAATCAATAGTGGGATGGTCGGTGTTCGCCTAAACGGTGAAGGAGAATTGCGGGAGATCTCAATTGTTCCCTATCTTTCTGTCTCCGAAGCGGAGAACATCGATCCTGAATCTCTTGAAGCGCTTTGGTCGAAAGCGTTTGATTGGGCTGGCTTGGACTTTTCTGAATTCACCATTGATGCAAGTGAGTGGATGCCACCTTGGGCGGTAGATAAAAGATTTGCGTGGGTACGGTCAGATACTTCATCAGAAAATGGGCTTCTCCGAGTCGAGGCAGCAACCGTTGCCGGCAAGCTCTGTTACTTTCAGGTCATACAACCTTGGTCCACTCGACAATGGACACTGCCAACACGAAGCCCCAAGGTGACTGAAAAGCAAGATCGCAGAACCACCAATTATGGTGAATTAGCACAAGATGCATTCTTCTTCTTGCTAGGTGGGCCGCTGCTGGCGATTTCAATTATTCTGGCAGTTCGAAATCTCAAAGCGGGCACTACTGATGAAGATGGCGCTCTTAAGTATGCAGGCTTCATGCTGATTCTCGATTTTTTCTTGGGCCTTTTTGAAGCTCATCATAATGCTTCGCCAGGACTTGAGATGACAACGTTCCTCTCCTGTCTCATTAATGCAGTGGGTAGGACTGTTCGTTTTTGGATCTATTATCTCGCATTGGAACCTTTTGTACGACGAATCTGGCCGAAGGTATTGGTTTCGTGGAATCGATTACTTCAAGGTCGATTTACAGATCCTCATGTTGCTCAAGAGATTCTTTACGGTTGTGTCTGCGGTGCTCTGGTCGCTAATCTCGTTGCGTTAGCTGTGCTCTTCAACGACGCACCGGTAGATAGCATGATGGGACGCCGGCTTTGCGATCCGATGATCCTTGCAAGTAGCTCTGGAACCATCGCGGGCGCTATCCGAGCGTTTTATGGTGCGATGCCAAGTGTTTTCACCATGCTGGTCATCATCATTTTCAGGCTGTTTACAAGGCATAATGTAGCGGCGGTCATTACCTTCACCGCTTATATGACCTATATCAGTTCTGGTAGTACTGATGGATGGCTTACGATAGGGTTTATCACCTTGGTGGAGTTGCTGACCGCTCTTGTTCTCATTCGATTTGGTCTTTTGTCACTCATCACTTTCAACGTGGTTCGAGCTGCAATTACTTCCTTCCCCATCACCCTCGATGTCAATGATTGGTTTTTCTCCACCGGACTTCTGGGCGTCTTCATTCCCTCGGCAATTGCACTCTTCGCGTTTCTTTTCACTTTGGGGGATAAGTCGCCCCTCAAGATTGCTGGGGAACAGAAGGGTTAATCAAGTTTCCGCTGGGTTCTGGTGTTTTCGGGCCCCTTGTTTGGGTGGTTTTCCTTCACAATCTTCCCCGTTCTGCGATAATTCGCCAACGCAGAAAAGTTTGAAAGTAAAGCAATTACTCGTGAGTTCTTTTGCTGAAAAGGCTCATAGAATGCGAGGCTTTTTTATGCATCCCTTTCATATCGCGCTTAGCGGTGCGGATGAGTACATCCACCCCTCCCGATAAATATCTTCAACACGAATATGAACACTGAATCGGTCTGTGTCTCGGCTAAATCAGACAAGCCGTGTCATTCGGATCAACTCCTACCTCAAGTCTATGAACAACTCCGTCAATTAGCCAAGAGGCGGATTGCGAGTGAGTTCAACAGTCAGTCCTTGCAAGCTACTGATCTCGTCCATGAAGCTTATTTGAGATTGAAGAAAAGTGGGCAAGATGATGGCTGGAATAGCCTGAATCACTTTTTCGGTGCCGCCTCCATCGCAATGCGTCGGATTTTAGTTGAGCGTGCAAGAATGCGTAACGCGGAGAAAAGAGGAGGTGGGAAGAGCAGACAGTCTTTATCTCAAATTGAATTGATTGAATTGGAGATGAAGAAGGATGACATTGATATTCTTTCGCTGGATGAAGCACTTGAGCGACTGGGTGGTAGGAATGCAAGAACGGCGAAGTTAGTGGAATTGCGATTTTTCCTGGGCATGACCATTCAAGAGGCGGCTGATGTTTTGAATGTTTCTACCTCAACTGCAGAGCTTGATTGGCGGTATGCAAGATCCTTCTTACGTATTGAGCTAATAAATTTCGGGTAACCTGATTTGAGAGAGATGATGTTCGAAGAATTCACAATCGGTTCTCACTCGGTCTTGATGGCATGCGGATGACGCGATGAAACCAAGCAAAGCTTTAGACGAAAAGGTGATCTTTGGAAATGCGATTGTGATCGATGATCCAACCGAGCAAGACAGATATCTTGTTCAGGCTTGCGCCGGAAATGTCAGCCTTCTTCAGCGTCTTCGTGACCTTATACACTCGGACAATCAGTCCAATGCATTTCTGTCGTCTCCTGTTCACAGGATGGGATCGATACCAGAAAAACAGGCGAAACATCCTTTCGGTGAATCGAATGAATTCGTTTTTATAAAACGCATCGGTCACGGTGCGACGTCCGAAGTGTTTCTGGTCAGAACCACGGGAAGATATCAGCGACTGGCTGCATGCAAGTTGCTCAAGGAGGGTTTGCTCGGAACAAGAGTGGGTGAGCAATTATTGTGCGAGGGTGAATTCCTCGCGAGGATGGAACATCCAGCGATTCCCACCTTCTTTCACTCAGGCAAGACGGATAGCGGAAGACCTTTTCTTCTATTAGAGCGAGTGAGTGGTCAACCCATCACAGAATTCTGCCGAGATCATCAGCTTGACCTCCACTCCCGAATCAGATTGTTTATCAAAGTCTGCAAGGGAGTCGAGCATGCTCACATTAAAGGCATCATTCACCGAGACCTGAAACCTACAAACGTCTTGACAGAAGACGTGGATGGTACGCCAATGCCGAAGATTATTGATTTCGGTATATCTCAGTCCAAATTAAGTAACCCGACTCGGTCGTCTGTTGAAGAAGATTGGCATGCGATGACCGGATCGATTGCCTATATGAGTCCTGAGCACTTGATCAAGAGTAGAGGGCGAATCGATACTCGCTCCGATATCTATTCTCTGGGTGTTTTGCTGTACGAGATCGTGACTGGCAGCCATCCCTATTATCAGCAGTTATGTGAGGCTGATAATATGCATGAAATCAGAAGTTTTATCTCCAGCCATCCATGTCCTCGCCCTAGTGCATTTCGAAAAGGAAGAGGGTCTCGCATCTACAGATGCGAAAGAATCGGTGAGGATTTAGATTCCATCATCTGCAAGATGATGGAGAAAAATATCGACGAGCGGTACGGAACCATCTCGCAGGCAGCGAACGATCTGCAAAGTTATTTGCAATGCAAGCCCATATCAACCTGCGCTCGTCCAATACGCACGGGCGTGCGCAGATGGTTTCAAAGGAATCGATACGCCGTGAATCTTGCGTTTGCTGTCACGATTGTGATGGTTCTTTTTTTCTCTTACCATCAATACTCTCAGGGTCTCTTGACCTCTAGGGAGAATGAACTCACACAGCAGATCCAACAAATTCAAATGGAGTGGGGTAATCGGCAAGTAGCGTCGATGCAACGCGACCGAGCACGACAAGAGACCATCCCTCGGCTTGAGTTATTACTGAAAGAGAATCGAGTCGCCGAAGCATTTTGCCAAGCAAATAAGCTTACCGACTTGTTGTCTAATGATCATCAGTTTCAAAAGCTATGGGAAGATGTTTCCACCACGATCACGTGCTCTTATTTACCGAGTGGTACAGCTTTCCACCTGAGAATAGAAGTAAACGGCAGGAGGGAGTGGGTCTTTTTGGGTGAGACACCGTTTGTGCACCTTGAGGTTCCAAAGGGTCGGGCTCATCTCAAATTAATCCACCCAGATTATCAACCACGTGAAATCAATCTGAGACTCCCGGAGGAATTTTCCATTATCCAACCCGAGTTGCTTGAACCCCTTTCTTCAGCCATCCCAGGGATGGTTTTGATACCGGCTGAAAAGAATTTGTTCGATCCAGTCGATTCAGAGGGTGAAGTGCGGACCGATTTCTGGATTGATCAATACGAGGTGACTAATGCGCAGTTTAAGGATTTTATTTCCAGCGGTGGTTACTTCAATGAATCCTACTGGGATGAAATCCCTATGCTAAAGGAGGGTAGAGCCATTTCACTGGCGCAGGCTCGGCTTCTTTTTACTGACAAGACAGGAGAGCTCGGGCCATCAACTTGGGTGAATGGGCATTATCAAGAAGGATCCGCACAACTACCTGTCAGCGGTGTGAGTTGGTATGAAGCCTGCGCTTACGCGAATTACTGCGGCAAAGAGTTACCGACACAAGCTCATTGGAAGAGAGCATCATCCTCATCCTATCCGCAGGATTTGGCTGAATGGAGTAACTTTGGGTTAGAACTGTTACCCGTTACCCAGAATTCTCATATTGGTTATTACCACACTTATGATTTGTTCGGGAATGTGCGTGAGTGGTGCGCGAATCCCTGCGATGCAAAACGCCGCGCAATGCTCGGAGCGTCTGCAGGCGATGCAGATTACCTTTTCTACATGCCAAGGGTTGAATCGCCTTGGGGTCGTATGCCTGCAAATGGTTTTCGCTGCATGTTGGCAAAGGATCAATCCGAGTACGAAGCGTTGGCAAAGGACATTATCACGCTTCCTGAACGTGATGTTAGTTCACTCAAGAGAGAGCCCGTCGCTGCATTAAAACAATGGTATGACTACGACGAAACGATACCCCTTGAACCAATGGTAATCCGCGATTCTGCTGCAAGCTTGGGAGTCGATCATCCGTACCGGTATAAGATTATGGAGATCAACGCTGTGTATGACGACGAGCGTTTTAAACTGCATTTCTTTGAGCCTGAGAAACAAAAGGATGTTCCAACTCTCGTTTACCTACCTGGGATAGGTAGATATAACGTCCAACGTGATTTTAGGATCACCGGAAGTAGAGACATGGACATAATCCTAGTGCACCGACTCGCTTTGCTTGGATATCGAGTGATCTATCCGATCTACAATGGGACCTACGAAAGGTGGAATGGCTCCAGTCTGACGATCGACTTTCGGGAGAAACCTGCGGAAGCTCAGTCCAATTGGATTCGAGGTGTTCAGGATTTATTCCGAGTGGTGGATTATTTATGCCAAGCGGAAGATCTAAATCAAGATAAATTGATTTGTGTTGGGTTGAGTAATGGTGCTGCGCGTGCAATTACTGCCATGTCAATTGATGAGCGGTTTAAGGCGGGCATTCTGATCTCAGCCGGGTTGAGTAATTGGCAACAAAACAGACCGGTTCTCAACCATTATCATTTTGCCCCACATGTTGATCAGCCTTTGCTAATGATTACCGGTTTGCAAGACAGCCTTTATCGATACGAAAATTCGCAGGTCCCACTTTTTCAGGATCTCGGTAGCTCCGATAAGAAACACGTCGCTTTACCGGGCGGGCATCTTCCTGATGTCAACGAAATTGTGGAAGCGATTCATGCGTGGATACCACAGCAGTTTCCAAATGCTGATTGAAAGATTACTTGAACGGATCTTCTTTGGACTGGTGGCTTGGTTAGCGTTTTGTCTCTGCAAGTTCTCTGTCATGGTATTTTCTCATGATTTGGTTCGGTGACAAACCGTCATTTCGAGTTTCACTCACTCTGCCCCCAGCCAGTATCAAGGGTTCGATCATGCCTTCTGCTCCGAGGGTGGCGGCAAGGTGCAAAGGCGTGTTGCCTCGAATGTTGTCTTTGATATTCGGGTTGGCACCGTTTTGTAGGAGCAGGTTCAATGCATCAACGTTCCCCGTGCGGACGGAGTAATGAAGAGGTGATTGGCCAAAGTGATCTTGTGAGTCAATCGGAATTCCGGCTTGTAAGAGAGAGTTAATGGTGCTTGTGACTGCTTGCTTGGTTGCGGGTGATCTCATTCCGTGTGCCGCCATGTGCAGCGGGTTTCTGCCATCAGATCGAGTGATTTCTGTTAAATCTAGATTGGGATTTTCCTCGATGTATTGTTGAACACGCGTCGCTTTCGCTTGATACGACATTTTTAAAATTCGGGTTTCGGGTTGGTATTCAACCGTGATAATCATGGCCGCAACGAGAGCGGCGGACCCAAGCACCCATTTGGTGATGCGATGTGAGAGTAAAGATCGCAACTCGATTAATTCCCTATCCACATTTTTTGGGTATCTTCGTCCAGAGAGCATGACCCCGATCCACGTGTTCCGGCATAGAAAATGGTAAAGAACGATGCACAGGATCAGTGATGCAGATAAGTTGATCAGGAAGCAACCGAAAGCAGAATCCACGTGATCTCTTAGGTGCCTGCCAATGCAAATCTGAATCGGAAAATGAATTAGGTAGATGAAATAGGACGAATCGGACGCGTAGCGACTCAGTGCACTCTGGCGATCAAAGAAAGTCTTGAAGAGTAAGATGAAACCCGAAATCGCGCTCCACGTGCAGAATGCTCGAAGTCCACACATCACAAACCAATCCGCATCGGCACTGAAAGTGCTAAAGTTAAAAGGGTTCTGCACGACAGGGTATGTGCCAATCAGTCCGGCTTGAGCTTCATTACCTTGAAAAAGTGACCAGTCCTGAAGCAATAAATCCGGTGAACTCGTAAGTGTGATCCTGTCGATCAGGGGAACCATCAGCACAAAGCTGATGAAGAATGGAACACAGAAATATCTAAAGTTGGTAGAGAGAGAATCTAGGAGACCTCGTTCGCTGTTGATGATTACTCCAGCGAAGAAAAAGATGCTGTAATAGCCGAGGACATCCAAGGAAGTTCCAATCCCAGGAACGTCAGCCCATGGGGGACTGAAGGTAAGTACTGCGAAAGTGGGCATGATCAAGTAGAACATGCCGAGGGGGCGGTGGAGACGTTTAGTTAACCATTGTCTGGCTCTTTCCAACTGCTGTGAATTATGAAGAGCGAAATGCAGAGCAAGATAAATCCCAATCAGATAACAAAGGACATGAAGGAACCAGAAGTGCCAGAGCCACCCACCGACAGGCCTTCCCATGGTAAGGATGTAATTCGGAGAAGAAATAAAATCGAGGTAGGTTGAAATAACGGATTGATTCCCTGCCTGTAGATCAATCCAGATTTCCCCTGCTATCCACGGCTGAATAAAAATAATACATAGAATCAATGGAAGCAGAATGCGCGTGACTCGATTTTTCGCGTAGCTAGCGGCACCGCGCTTCTTGCAAACTAAAGCGGAAAAAAAACCAGCAACAAGGAAGAAGAGTTCCATTCGAAAGACATGGATGGCTTCCGCGATGTAGTGCAGGCTTAGGGAAGGTTGTTCATGGACTCGAAGTGGATCGTAGACCCACATCTTGTAGAGAACTGACGCGTGTAGAACTAAGCCGAGAAACATGGCGACTGCCCGAAGGCTGTCCATGTAGTGGAGTCGGTCAGACTGATTGTCCGTCATGGCGGTCTAGTATTGATGTTGTGTCAAACTGATGAACCGTTGCAAAGTCGCCAGCGTCCGCCAGTTCCAGTGATACACCCATTCACAGATTGATTCAAGTACGGGTTTTAGTGATCTTTTTAAAGCGTCTTTCTGGGTTTACTCAGTTCTCGCTCGGTCAAGTAGAAGGGCAGCGAGCTTTTTTGCAGTCACTCGCTACCTTCCCCCCGTACTTCTTGGTGGATCTTGAAGTGCTGACCCAGGACGCCAAACCGTCTCAGAGGTCGCTTTGGTTGCGAGCTAGATGAAGGATGCCAAGTGAAAACGTGCGATGTATTCTCCTCTCTTGCTCATCACTGATTCAGTGCGTCAAAGAGAAGGGGGCTTCCCCGAGAAAAAATAAAAAAATGTGTGTTTCAGAGCGAATTCTCCGAGCATCAGCGATTTAAGTACTCCACTGCTTTTGCCGTGAAATGATTATGCAGGAGTGGAAATTGAATTCATCTCCGTCGGGGAGAGGGAATTTAGCATCACACAAAGCTTGGTAGATTCTGGATTACTGTTGACGAAGCTTTGGGTTGATGTTGCGTTCAAAGTGATCTTGGAACCACCGGTTGATCGGCTTGGTGCTTGTGCTGGCGTGGTAGGGAGCTTCGTGTTTCGGTAATAGAAGCCGAAGTTGAGCGAGCGTCTCCGCAGCATTAGCGGTTTCAACAAGATTCCGCCATTCGTGCGGATCAGCATCGTGATCGTAGAGTTCCTCGCCTCCATCCTCATAGCGGATGTAGCGATATCGCTTGGTCCTTATCGCATGGTTTCCCTTGGCATAAGTGGTGAGCACACCTTGGCGACTTAGCATCGTTTCGTGGGGTGCAGACAAAACTCTTGCGAGGCTCATTCCTTCGTTGCTGGAAAGTTTCGGTATTTTGCAGAGATCAATCAGTGTGGGGAAAATATCAATCAAACCTACAGGTAAATCGGAACACTTGCCTACTGCCACCGCGTTCTTGGTTTTTGTGCGCAAATCAACAAAACAAAGTGGAACATGAGTCGATTCTTCCCACAGGGAGTGCTTGCTCACCCGATCCTTCTCACCAAGGTGATATCCGTGGTCACTGAGTAAGACGATGATGGTGTTCTCCGCGTGTTGACTACCCTCCAACGCTGCCAACACACGACCCACCTGATGATCAACATAAGCCACGCATGCTAGGTAGGCCTGCACACACTTTCGATATTGCAAACCCTTTTCAGCTTGTAGAAAACGCAGGTTTGGATACTTGGGGACCTCGTGCACTGCTCCGCCAGTCTCGGGTACGTCAGACAGATCCTCCTCGAGGATTTCGGGTAGCTGAATTTCTGATAGTGGGAAAAGGTCAAACCATTTAGCGGGAACGTAGACTACTCGATCTTCATGTCGAGCAGGGACAACCGATTCATTTGGTCCACATGGATCCACCCTATAATGTCTCGGTTAGTCCCCGCAGCAAGAACGCGATCGCAGCCGGCAACAGCACGTTCACCGGCGATGGCAAGAAGGCCAAGGGTAAACAAAAGATGCGAGCTAAGGACCGGCCGCTCGCCAATGATTTCATTTCGGAAGCAGAGTTCGATCGGCTGTTGTTGGAGTGGTTCGAGAACGCATCACGCGTTCTGGTTCCCGGCGGCGCGGCGTACATCTGGGGCGGCTACGCCAATTTGGGAAACTATCCCGAACCGATGAAACAGGCCGGCTTGTACTTCTCGCAGGCGATCGTGTGGGACAAAAAACATCCCGTTATGACAAGAAAAGATTTCATGGGGGCATTTGAACTCTGCCAGCCTGGAGACACGATTGTCCGGTTCGGAACTCTGCAACGATTCGCTCCATCTTGGTTCGGCGACCAGCCAAGCCACTCTGCGGCATTCCGCCGTTTGCATCGAGCCGCATTCGGTACTGATTGAAAAACCGCTTGGAGAGCTCACTCCACGCAACTTCGGTTTGTTGAGACTGAGCAAGCTCAAGCAGCGTCTTGGCCAAAGCAATTTTGTACGTGGCAGTATTCAGGCCGTATAGCACCAAGGCCCTCCAGCGGTCGCTGCTCGAAAAATCGCTGAGGGACACCGCGGGGTTTCCTTTCGTCAAAGTCTCATGGGTACATTGCTTTTCAAACTGAAGTGTGATGTGCTCGCATTCTACGAGCCGGAGCTAATCTTGTCTTGTTGACGCCTTGCCTTAAGACGAGAGATATCACCCTTGCTGTTTAAGCTGTGCATGCGACGGTGGCAGTTTGGACAAAGTGCAGCAACGTTGTCAATCGTGTCCGGACCGTCATTCGCTAACCAGACAATATGGTGAACCTCTAGGTAATCGAACATCTCCCCGAATGTGCGGCCAAAGCAGAAATCTCTGAAGATGCCAAGAAATCGGTAGGCGAAGCTACGGAGAAATTGATGGATGCATTCGGTGCGCTGGATGAATCGATGCACGGCGGGGAAGCCGCTGGCCTTGATGAGATTAGAAAGACGGTCGACTCGAGCCTCACTACTCTCAAGTCGGCCTTAGACGAATCCAAGTAAACGGAGCTCGAGCCATCGTTATGGGCAATAACCAGCCGAATCAAGCCATCGGCAGAGCCGACCTAGTGGATTCGAAAACGATGTTCCTTGCCAGGTGCCGCGGCTCTATCGACAATCGTTGCAGTGACCGCGGAATAGAATCTCGGTGACCTCGCCGACCGACTCACTTTGCCGCTGGCTAGTCGCGGTCAGCTTGATATCTT
The DNA here is from genome assembly GCA_016779185.1 of Rubripirellula sp. GTDB lineage: Bacteria > Planctomycetota > Planctomycetia > Pirellulales > Pirellulaceae > Rubripirellula. The sequence goes on along the minus strand of JADHOA010000048.1, from coordinate 1,475 downwards.
CCATACAAGAAACAGTTCCGCAGTCAATGCAAACAAAATGCGGATGGGCCGAGTCATGACCAGCTTGAACCACCTCAAACCGCCAAACGTGATCACCAAGCTCGGTGCGGCGTAGCAGTCCCGCTTCCGCCATATCGTTGAGGTTGCGGAAGGCTGTCGCTTTATCAGCGCCGGCCTCGGCCAAATGCTCTGCAACCACGGCATGCGTCAGCGGTGTCGCCGATTGGCGAAGAAGCATCAGTGTCGAGATGCGTGCGGGCGTCGCGCGAAGCCCAGCTCCGCGGATCATTTGTTTGATATCTTCGACCGAAAGAGGCGACTCGCTCAAGTGAGACTCCTAACGAGGATATGTCGCAATCTGACTTGGAAAACGACTCACTTTAGGATACGCACTTGCACGCGACTTGCAAGTGCAGTTTGCCGGATGCCTGAATTGAAGTCGCTTGTCTCTGGTGTTTAGACCGTAACAAGCGGCCCATGATCGTCACAGTGATCGCCGTGCGGGTGGTGCAGATGTCCATCGACCAAATAATCGACATGATCGCCGTGCGGGACTGCTTCGTGGCCACAGTTTGGACCATGAACATGGCCAGCGTCGTGGCCGCCGCATTGGTGTGTCGGCGTGCACGCAGCCGGATTGGCGTCGCTGACTTCGACGACGTGTTCTTCCACCGTGCCATCAGCGTTCATATGGTGCAAATGGCCGTCGTGCAAATAGTCGACATGATCACCATGCTGAACTCCGGTGTGCTCGCAGTCGGGACCGTGGACGTGGTCATGGTTGGCGTGAGTGTTGGACATCCGAGAGTTTCCTTTTAGTGGGAGTGAGATTCCATCGCGTGCATGACCCCGTTGGTCACCAGGCGCGAAATATGGTCGTCGGCAAGTGCGTAGAACACGTGCTTGCCGTCCCGTCGCGAGCGGACAACCCGCTCGCTCTTGAGCAATCGCAACCGCTGTGAAATCGCCGGCATTGGCTCATCAAGCAACTCGCCAATTTCCGAGACGCAACGCTCGGACGCTTCCAGCAGCATCAGCAATCGCAGCCGCTGCGGATCGCCCAAAGCCCGAAAGATCGAAGCCGCACGCTCACAGGCGTTTGCGTCGATCACGATAGGGAGCCCCCGATGATCTTCGCCGTTGCAGCTCGGTTCGTCGCTGGCGGTTCGTTTGGATGTGGTTGCTTTTTTCTTTGCCATCGCTCATTACAGTTGCGAGATTATGCAAGTATACGATTGGCAAAGCGTGCGTCAACTCGGTTTCGGGAAATTAAGGGATGTTTCTGCAGCTGTCGCCGCTCGGGGTGGCAAGGAAAGGCCTTTCAGCTGTCTCGCGGCCATCGCTTGAAGACAGCCGCCGAGAGCCGGTGGCGCAAGTGACGCGACCGAATCGTACCGGCGATGCCGAAGTCGCATATGCAAGCGACTTGCAAAAAGCTACGATCATCCTCTTTTCGTTCTCGCATGATTTTGTTT
>JADHOA010000047.1 GCA_016779185.1 Rubripirellula sp. | reverse complement strand
AAGCGGTGCGGTGAACGGATGGTGCATCGCGTTCCAGCGTTGCCCCTCGGCATCCCAATCAAACATGGGAAACTCGGTCACCCAACTACAATTGAGTTCATTAGGATCGATCAACTGCAGTTCTGCAGCGAGTCGTTTGCGTAAACCAGACAGACCCTTGCAGGTTACTTCCCAGCTGTCGGCGAGGAACATGAGCAGGTCACCCGGATTACCACCGAGCAATCCTTTGATCTCAGCAAGATGTTCTTCATCCAAATTTTTGCTGATCGGGCTCCAAAGTGTTCCGTCCTCTTCAACACGAAACCAAGCCAGCCCTTTGGCACCAAAATCACTTTTCACATATTCAGTCAGCTCGTCGATTTGACGCCGCGAGTACTTCGCCGCCGCCTGCTCGACGTTAATTCCACGTACATACCCACCTGAATCGGCGGTACCTCGGAAGACTCGAAACTCTGTCTTCTTTGCCACTTCAGTAACATCGACAATCTCCATTGCAAAACGAAGATCCGGTGCGTCAGAACCGAAGCGGCGCATTGCTTCCTCGTAGGTCATACGCGGTAAAGGCGTCTTCACTTCTTTTCCTAAGACTTCCTTCGCTACCTTCGCAACCAAGCCGTCAATCAATCCCATGACATCGTCAGAATCAACAAACGACATCTCTAAGTCGAGTTGCGTAAACTCAGGTTGGCGATCAGCACGCAGGTCTTCGTCACGGAAGCACTTTGCAACCTGAACATAGCGGTCAAAACTGGCCACCATCAAAATTTGCTTGTAGAGTTGCGGTGACTGTGGCAACGCGTAAAAGCTGGATGGATGCACACGGCTTGGCACGAGATAGTCGCGAGCTCCCTCAGGCGTGCTACGACCCAGAATCGGCGTTTCCACGTCAATGAAGTGGTGAGCTTCGAAGTAATCCCGCATTGATTTGACGATTTGACTTCGTAGCACCAAAGATCGCTGCATCTGGGTGCGGCGTAAATCTAAAAAGCGATACTTGAGCCTCAGGTCTTCGCCGGGCAAATCGGACTGACTTGGGGTGAAAGGAGGAGTTTGACAAAGGTTGAGCACTTCAAAGTGAACCGTACGAACTTCGATTTCGCCGGTCGAAAGCTTTTCATTCACTTTGCCTTCCAAGCGGTCAGCAACGATCCCCCGAATCAAAATCACACTTTCGGTTGGGACGCGTCCCGCCTCGTCAATCTGCCCAGCGTTAGATTCCGGAGGACCGATCACGACCTGAGTGATACCGTATCGATCTCTCAAATCAATGAATACAGCTCCGCCGTGATCTCGTTTGCTGTCGACCCAGCCACAAAGGGTCACTTCGGTTCCAACATCGGTTTTGCGGAGTTGTCCGCAGGTATGGGTGCGTAGCACGGCAGTTTTGCTGGGATTTTGGGAAAGAATCAGGGGACGACATCGAGCGAACATCATATCGTTATACCGCTAATTCGAAAGGTCCTCTCCGCACAGCAGTTGGACAATATTAGGCGTTGGTTTGCGAAAAAGGCGGGAAATCTCCAACACTCCGCAAACGCTCCGAACGAAACAAGCACTTAACGCAACGCTGCTGCAATCGCCGCCGCAGCATCGAAAAGCCAGCATCGGCACCGGTATTGGTCAATCCAATGCTTGAAAAACCGGCGCATTAAAAAACCCCTAGGTTCAAACCTAGGGGTTTCAAATCGTGCGATTGATCCAAGGTCGACGGAGACCGCCGATCCGGACACTACTCGGATGCTGCCTCGGTAGGCGCCGGATCACCCGACTCATCATCGATCGTGACGACCTTGTATCCGCCAATCCCTTTGAAGTAGAGCATGATGAGAAGATAAATCACTGCCATCGCAGCTGGAATGGCTGAGTCCGCCTTTAGCGTCATGCGGTCGCCATCCTGCCCAGCTTTGGCAATTGCTGTTTGCTCAGCAGTCGGTGCCTCAGCCTTATTAGCGGCTTCAAGTTCATCACCCTTAATCGCCTCGACCGATTCAAAGATCAAGAAACTCGAAGGACTCTCAGAGTTCTTCACCGATGCGTACAGATCAGCATCAACTTGCTGGAGTGCTTCAGCGGCAAAACGGTCTTTGGCATAGCCGAGTCCGGGACCACCGATCATGCCGGCAGAAAGCATCCCGATACCGCCCATGATCGAAATCGCAACCGCGCCGGTTCGAGGGTAACGGTCGGATGCAACTGCCAACATCGTGGGCCAGAAAAAGGTTTTTCCGACAGCGTAGATGCCAAGCGCGATCAGAGCCATCGCAAAGGTCTGCATGCCGCTAGCGAGTTGCAAGCCAACGATCGCGAGAACCGAACAAACCAAGAGCAAACCGATTGGCGATAGGCCAAGGTTCTTTTCAATCCAGTGAGCCGCAAATCGCAACCCAAACATGATCGATGATGTCCAGATGAACAACCATTTACCCTGCTCGGATGTAAACAGGTTCCCAGTGATGTTTTGAATCCAACCATCGGTTCCAAGCTCAACAGCGCCGACCAACGCGTGAGTCGCGAAGAGTACAAAGAGCAAAACCGAACCCATTGAAAAACCAGTCAGCCCGCCAACAGCCAGCCATAGGCCAAGACCAACCATAATACCGATGATGAGGTTTGGCTCCCCTAGAATCAGCGGTGCAACATCGCCGTAAAAGAATAGCCCGAGCATGAAACATGCCACCGCGGCTCCGAGCAATCCGACGTCTTTGAGCATCTCTCCGAGACGCAAGCCTTTCTCCGATGCTTCGCTCTTCGGGAAGCTTTGTCCCATGAACATCACGCCATAGATGACCGTTGGCACCAAATAAAACGCTAACTGCCACTTCCATGGCCACTCTAGGCGGTCATCGAGAACCCAGCCTAGCATCGACCCAAGAACCATTCCCGCTGGCCAACTGGCGTGCAAGATATTCAGGTAATGGGTTCGATTATTGGGGAAAAGTGTCGCCACAAGTGGGTTAGCGACCGCCTCAAGTGTTCCGTTTGCATAAGCAAAAATGAACATGCCCAAGTAAAGCATGGTATAGGCATTGTCTGGTCCGGCCGCGAATGTCACAAATGCCGAAAGAACGTGGAGTGCGAACGCGAGAACCACAAGCCAGCCGTAGCCGATTTTGTCGACAATCACACCACCAACGATAATTCCGAAACAAAAACCGGTGAATCCGGCACCACCAATCGCTCCAAGCTGTGCGGCGGTGAAACCGTATTCACCCCCCCAGTTATCCAAAATACCACCGCGGATGGCAAAACCAACGCCCGCGGCAAGGATTGCCATGAACCCAGCCCAAAGCAATCGCTTTGCGTTAGGAGCAATCTCAGTGTTTGTTGTGCTACTCATCAGATCGACGCCTTCTGAATTACATAGAGTAAGGAATGACAAGGAGGAGCGTTTGCGGGGAAATCGACACCGCCAAATGGTTTGACCTAACGCTATTCTTCCTTTAGGCCTATTTTGGGCCTCCGCAAAACGTACCCATATGCCGCTCTGACTGCTACTGTCAGTGTCGCTATACTTCATCAGAACGTCGAAATAGTCTTGTTTAGTTGCGTTTTCCCTTCACCATCTTCCCTCATCGGAGCGACCAATATGCGTTTCGCCCTCTCCATGACCCTCCTGCTCGGAGCATTTTTCAGTATGGCATCCGCCGAAGACCATGAATGTGCACTTAATTTCAAGGCCAAAACCATCGACGGGCAGACCGTTGACCTCGAAGATTACGAGGGCAAAGTGGTCCTGATCGTGAACACCGCAAGTCGATGCGGCCTAACACCCCAATACGCCGGACTCCAGCAGATGTACGAAAAGTACGAAGGCAAGGGCTTTGTGATCCTTGGTTTCCCCTGCAATCAGTTCGGACGTCAAGAACCAGGAAGCGACGCGGATATCAAGCAATTCTGCAGCTCGAAGTACAACGTTTCTTTCCCAATGTTCAGCAAAATCGACGTCAATGGCGGCGATGCAGCCCCCATCTACAAATACCTCACCAGCCAAGACACCCAGCCAGCAGGCAAGGGCGATATTAGCTGGAACTTCGAGAAATTCCTGATCGATCGCGAAGGTCAATTGATCGGTCGTTTCGCTCCGAGAACCAAACCCGACGACGCTGATCTCGTCAAAGCGGTCGAAGCCGAGCTCGGTAAATAGTTCAGCAAGAATAACTCAGCAGACGAATCCTCGGTGGTTCATCGATTTTGACCGGCGGCCGGGCAACGGCAATGCTGGTCACTTCGATGAACCTTTTTTCATGAGTATTTCGGCGAATTTTTTTCATCGATACTGCTACACCGTGTCACGAAAATCCGCTGCCGACCCAAACGCCGGCAAGCCGTCTACGGCGGCCCCTTCTAAGCCATTCAACACAACAAGCACCTGAAGACCACAAACGTCGCCACGACTCGTGAGATCGCCCTTTAGCCCCCCATTTCTCCCTGCAAGGATACCTACGGGGAACGGCTGAATACAAAGTCTCTCGGGTTGACCACCGGTGCGACGTGAAAGCCGAGAACCCGCAAAACGCAATGCCGGTACCTGCCTGCCAACGAACCCATCAATTGTTTGACACCCAGATTGTTTGACACCCAGATTGTTTGACACCGAGGAACAGCTCAGTGGAACAAAACGTGTCGATACCACGCAACTTGCCTTCAAAAATGCAGAGCGAGTAAGACAAGCACACCATCGCACACCGACTCTCGTTTTCCCGCTAGAATACGGCCTTTCAGAGTATTCACGTTGAATGGATCGTCTGTGAGTCTCCTGTTGCTCGGCTGCCTGTTACTCGGGGCCCCGTTTATTGGGCAGCTGTTACTTAGGCAGACACACCCCAAAGGTGCGCGGATGATGTTCTCGTTTTTTGTGTTTTGCATCCAACCCTACCGCCCCATCACCGCAAGAAAACCTCATGCATCTAGTGAGTTTCCTCCGTCGCTCAAGCCATTTCTGTGCGTGGATCATCGCTTTGGCAATCTACACACAACCTGCCAATAAAATCTCCGCACAGGAACCACTCTTGAGGCCCAATGATCGTATCGCGATCCTCGGAGGAACCTTGGTCGAGAGGATGCAGAGTAGCGGAGCCATCGAGGCAGAAATTCAGAGTCGACGCCCAGATTGGAAATTGACATTCCGAAACCTAGGCTGGTCGGGCGACGATGTGCATGGTCTTGCAAGAAAAGTTTTTGACAATCCCGAAGCTGGGTTTGCTAGGATGCTGCGTGATATCGAAACAGCAAACCCAACGGTCGTGTTGGTCGCTTATGGTTTCGCAGAGGCGAGCGATGGACCCGTCGCCGTTGATCGGTTTGAAACGGGGTTGAACCGATTGCTGGATGAACTCGCAAAACAGCAAAGACGAGTCATTCTGCTTAGCCCGTTTGCGATGCCGGGAATCCTGTCACCCGGCTACGATCAATCGATGAGCCGCTGTCAGCAGATCGTCGCATCGGCAGGAAAATCACGTAAAATCCCAGTGATCATCACCAATTGGGTGCCTCAAGCCGACGAGCTCACCGAAGATCAACTGCACCCCAACACCCAAGGCTTTGCGAGTCTCGCAAAACCACTTGCCGATCAGCTTGTCGGAGGTAAATCGGTCTCAAGCACGAGTGAATCCCTGCGAGATCGCATCGCGAGTAAAAACCAGCTCTTTTTTCATCGCTATCGCCCGCAGAACGAGACCTACCTTTTCCTTTTTCGCAAACACGAACAAGGCAATAATGCTTCGGAGATTCCAGAGTTTGATCCATTGATCACGGCAGCGGACCAGCAGATTTGGGCCGCCGCGGCCGGCCAGTGATTATCTGCTTGAGCGGAGCAACAATCCGACTGCAACGCGGTCGCCACTACGGGACATCGCAGATTTTCGGCGGCTTGCCAGATCAGCTCGCGACGCTTAGTCTTTTCCGTTTGCGCAATGGCCCCCCGGGGCAAGAATCGTTGAACTTTTGGAGTGCATGGTGTCTGGAACCTGTGTGATTGGACTGCAGTGGGGCGATGAAGCAAAAGGCAAGCTCGTTGACCTTTTGGCTCCGCAATTTGACCTTGTCGTTCGCTACCAAGGTGGAGCAAACGCGGGGCATACCGTTGTCGCGGGAGATGAAACCTACAAGCTGCACCACATCCCCAGCGGGATCCTGCACCCTCAGGTTCAGAACTTCATCACACCGGGCGTGGTCATTAACCCAGCTACGATGCTGGATGAAATCGATGGATTAGCCAAGCGAGGCATCCACTGCGAACGCAATATGCGAGTTAGTGAGCGAGCTCATCTTGTGATGCCATGGCATATCGCCGAAGACAAAATTATCAACAGCACCGCGGTCCGTGGTGAATCGATCGGGACCACCAATCGTGGAATCGGCCCATGTTATCGCGACAAGGTCGGTCGAACCCATGCGATTCGCATGGCGGACCTCGTTCAAGATGCACGAGATGAACGCATCGGGACCGTGGCAGAGCAGAAGGTGCAATTACTGTCCAAAATGGGTGCACCGCAAGAAGACCTTGATTCGATCTCACCCGAGCGAGTGATTGCCTTGGCGGCCGGCTGGTCCGAACGACTCAAAGACATGATCGGTGACACAACCGAGATGTTGCTTACCGCCTGTGAGGCGGACAAACGGATCCTTTTTGAGGGTGCACAAGGTGCGCTGCTCGATATCGATCATGGAACTTTTCCTTTCGTCACCAGTAGCAACAGTAGCGGTGTTGGGGTTTGCGCGGGGGCCGGTGTTCCACCAAGATGGATCAATCATGTCCTAGGTGTTTGCAAAGCGTACAGCACACGAGTTGGCGGTGGTCCATTCCCAACGGAGCTTGATGATTCGACTGGCGAAAAAATCCGCACCCTTGGCAATGAGTTCGGCACCACAACCGGCCGTCCGCGACGCTGTGGTTGGTTCGATGCCGTCGCCCTGAAGTACACCGCTAGACTGAGCGGAGTGACTCGGCTCGCCCTAATGATGATGGATGTTCTGGCCCACTTTGACGAACTAAAAGTCTGTGTCGCCTACGAACTGGATGGAAAACGACTTGAGACGTTCCCATCACACGCAGACCAACTACGGCGATGCAAACCGATTTACGAGACCATCCCGGGATGGAATCAACCTGTCGACGATGTTCGTCAAGTCAGCGATTTCCCAAGCGGGGCTCTGGACTACGTCAAACGAATCGAAGAACTGGTTGGAATTCCCGTCGGCGTGCTCTCCGTTGGGCCCGATCGTTCGCAGACCATTTTCACCGAATCCGCCGACGTTCTGGGTCTTAAACTCCCTTTGTAGTCATGTCCGAATCGAGTTCCCTCGACCACGTTGACCAATCGGTTGAAATCGCAAAGGCTGGGGAGATCCCGAGTCATGTAGCCATCATTATGGATGGAAATGGTCGTTGGGCTCAGAATCGAGATCTGCCGAGAATCGAAGGGCATCGGCGCGGTGTCAGTACCGTTCGCATGGTGAGTGAGGTTGCTACCGAACTGGGTATCGACACCATCACGCTTTACTGTTTATCGAGCGAAAACTGGAAGCGACCGCAGGCCGAACTCGACTTCCTGATGCACCTGCTGGAACAGTACCTTGTCGAAGAACGCAAGTCGATCATGGATCAAGGATTGCGTTTACAAGTGATCGGAAGACGTGACCGCCTTCCCGAAAAAGTACTCTCGCAGATGAACCAGACGATCTCCATGTCCGCCGAAAACAGCGGGACACGACTCGTATTAGCAATCGATTATGGTGGTCGAGACGAAATCACGTCCGCTGTCCGAACGATCGCTAACAAGGTAAATCTTGGCGAACTGGAAGCCGAATCCATCGATGAAGCTTGTGTCAATCAGCACCTTTACACAGCTGATTTCCCAGAGGTGGATTTGATGATTCGCACCGGCGGTGATATGCGGGTGAGTAACTTTTTACTTTGGCAAATAAGCTACGCTGAGTTTTGGATGACGGATAAATGCTGGCCGGAATTCGCCAAACAAGACTTCCTTTCGGCTATTCAAGATTTCAGCACGCGGCAAAGAAGATTTGGTGGGCTTGAAGTGAACGAATGAGCACGCATCCAAAAGTTCACCAATCAAACGGTTCACGAAGACTAAATAACTACTCGCTGATCCCCATCAACCGTCAATGACAAACAGGGGCGTATCGGTAACACCTGCTCAAAAACTCCTCTCATTCAACCGCGGTAAACGAGCCGCCAAATCATTTTTGTCCTGTCGCAAAACAGACTGATTAAAAGAAAGAGAGAAGCTAATTGAAGCGGTGTACATCGACCCAATCAGAAAACACCAGTTGCCGGTCGAATCCGATCGACGGGTGATCCACTGCTTAACCGGAGAGGCCAACAGTGCTTAAAGATCGATTACGAAGTTCCGCCGTACTGATTGCCATCGTCTCGACGCTCATCTATCTCGATGGTAATTACTCAGTCGCTGGGGCCGAGGGTTTGTGGCTTTTACCCGTTTTGCTTTTTTTCGCATTGGGAACGAGTCGCGATGCAGCCTCGATGATGAATCAAAGCGGGAGACCCGTTCATCTTGCTGCAACCCTATTGGGTACAGGTCTCATTACACTGACGGGTTATTTACCCCACCTTTGGCCGCTTACCGGATCGGAGTACCCGGTGGATTGCCCGGTGGGTCGCCTTGGCTGGCTTGTGATTGGAGCGACAGTGGCGATCTTTATCATCTTGGCGACCGAGATGCTTGATTACGGCAAGCTCCCCCAACCCGAAGTCACTGCAGGTAAACAGAAGCTCGCGGAAATGGAGGGTGGCGAAAGCCAAGAAGTTCAGCTGGATGACACAACCCTGACGCATGATCTTCCGCCCATCTCACAAGCCCCCACCTTGAGGACTTCGAATCATTCAAAAGCAAACGTAGCCCAAGGAGCTTTGGAGCGGATCAGTGGAGGCGGTTTCATCGCGGTCTACGTTGGCCTTCCGCTGGCACTTTTGGTGGCACTCCGAGGATTGGGTAGTGGCAACTGGGGACTTGCCGCACTTTTAACCACCATTGCGGTCACCAAGTCGACCGACGCGGGGGCCTACTTTACTGGAAAAGCAATCGGAAGAAATAAACTGATCCCGCGATTGAGCCCCGGAAAAACGTGGGAAGGATCGGCTGGCGGAGTCGTGACAGCAATCGCGGTCGCTTATGCCTGTTTGGTTTGGCTTTTCCCCGCAGTAGCAGGCGAATCGACCGGGCCGGCCGAATCACCGTCGATTCCATTACTGGCAACATCATGGTTCGGAGCCATTGTGCTCGGTAGCCTTCTGGCAGTGACGGGAATGCTTGGTGACCTTGCTGAGTCGCTGGTCAAGCGTGAATGTGGGGCGAAGGATAGTGGCAACCTTCTACCCGGCTTAGGAGGGGTTTGGGATGTCACCGACTCGCTAATTGTCGCGGCAGTTCCCGCGTTTCTCTGTTTTTCTGCGGGTGTTGCGGGTTAATGACCAGCCAATCGCGAAGAAAACAGTGTGGTTCATCCGGATGCTTTCGGAGAAATAGGCGGGCGCCCGCTCGATAAAATAGCAGCGAACAGTCCGTTTCTAGGAACTACCCCCTTTCTTTTGCTGCCACCTCCCCTAGTACAATACGGTGGACGAGTTAGTTCGCTCACAATGCCTGAGTCGATGCTGACCGGCGTTTGATAGAAACAGAGGAGTTCCCACCGGGAAAGGCATGACTGAGGCGACGCTATCGATCGCGAACCAGCAAGAGATTTTGGATCTTTTCGGACCGCGCGATCAACACCTACGGCGAATTCGCCGTCTATTCGATGTCAACATCACCCAACGAGACGGCAGTATTCGTATTGCCGGTGAAGATGCCGGTGTGCAGTGTGCGGCAAGAACGTTGGAGAAGCTCCGTATAATTTCACGCAAAAATGGTGGCCTCAGCCCCGGCGATGTCGATCAAGCGGCCTTTGACGAAGGGGCAGCAATCGACAACCCAGAATCGGCAATTCAACGCAAACGTGCGCTCGCCTCGGGAAACAGCGGCAGTACTGCGAATCGGGAAAAAACCGCGTCCTTTGGCCAAGCCGAGATCCAACTGCAACACGGTGGACGTCGTGTCAAACCCCGCACTCCCGGCCAAGCTCGCTACGTGGAGGCGATCCGAAAATACGACCTAACCTTTGCAACCGGCCCTGCCGGGTGCGGAAAAACCTATTTAGCGGTCGCCACCGCAGTTGAAAGCTTGCGTGCGGGCGAGGTTCGAAAAATCGTACTAGTTCGTCCAGCGGTCGAAGCGGGAGAAAATCTCGGGTTCCTTCCTGGTGATCTTCGAGCCAAACTTAACCCGTACCTTCGACCATTGATGGACGCGCTGGGTGACATGATCGATTATGATCAGGCCCGGCACCTGATGGAGCAAGATACCATCGAGGTTATTCCGTTGGCTTACATGCGGGGACGAACCCTGAATGATGCTTTCATCATTTTGGATGAAGCACAAAACGCAACCATTTCACAAATGAAGATGTTTCTCACCCGTATGGGTGAACGCAGTAAAGTCGTGGTAAGCGGAGATGAGACGCAGCAGGATTTGCCGCGTGGCATCACCAGCGGATTACGCGATGCGTTAAGGCGTCTCGGCGAAATCGAAGGAATTGGAGTCGTAAGACTTCAGGCTTCTGACATCGTCAGACACCGCCTTGTCCAACGGATCGTGGAAGCGTACGAGGATGACCAGTAACGGTAAGAACTGCTTCAACGATCAGACGAGTCGACAAAATCGACCATCCCGAACACCACAGGAGCCGACAGGATTGATTTGGTGAGTGATTGAGTGACTTGATAACTGCTTGAATTGCGTCCTTCGCACTTGATCACAAATGAAAACGACACGCGACTACCATTCGCAGCTCCTTGTGCCAATCAGTCCATTGTGATGAGCGGATCCAACAAACAAAGAAATCGACCTGAACGCATCAATTCTCTCGGAATTCAAAAGCCGAAACTGGTGCAGTGGTGGCTAGAAAGTGACAAGGCGGATTTCATGATCCGCATGGGACTGGCGGTGTTAGCCGCAGTGACGCTATTGGCAGCCTGTCAAACATGGCGTCCCCAGTTTGCGTATCGCAAGCAAGATATCCTGTCCTACAACCTGATCACCCGCGTCTCCTTTGAAGTTGAGAACCAAGATCAAACCAAGGCGTTGCGTGACCGAAAAGCGAGGGAACAACTCGCCTTCTATAGCAATCGATCGAAACCACTCTACGATCTTCAAGCCGCGCTTCGTGATCAACTTTTCCTCGTCTTAGCAGCTCCAAGCTATGAGGAGATGAAACCGGATGAACGCGCCGTCTTTTCTCAATTTAAACCACGTGCAGCTGCAACGTCAGACGAAACACCTGCAAATCGCTTCGCCGAAATGCGGCAGGTTTTCGCGGATGACCCCAAGCTCGAAGCGTTCAAAAGAGCGTTAGAAATTGCTTTTCAACCTAATTATCGAATCGGTCTGATCCAAAGTCTCGAGCACTCGCCCGAGAAAGGTGCGCCGGCGATGATTCGGGTTTATCAGGATGGTAATCCTGAAGACATCGAATTTGTCGAAATGAAAAACGCCAGAATCGCGGAGGCAGCGCAAGGGATTGAAAAACGGATCAAAGAAGAATTCCGCACCAAGTTTCCGGCCGAGGCAAGTCAAGAGGTCGCGGTAATGATGTGTGACTGGTTGGTTGAACGTCTTCCTGAATACCAGACGCTTTCTTACGACGAAAAACGCAGCCTTGAGGCGGCGGATACCGCTGCGGCCGAAGTCCAACCGGTCATGACCACCTATCGCACTGGAACCGATGTGCTTGCGGTAGCCGGTGTGCCTCTGGGTGACGAACAGTTGCTCTTGCTCAGGAAAGAATGGAGTACGCTGGTTGAGCAGATGAGCTGGACTGACAAGGTCGCCCGGGTGGTCGCCTATGCAGGAATGATCGTCGCTCTCTACCTGCTGTGTGGGTCCTATATTTTCTTTGTCGATGATCGTCGACTTTTGCAGGACCGAGGAAAGCTCGCCAAGTTGCTGGTGATTATTGTGACCACAATCGTCCTCGGACATTTTGCGTCAGCTGATCAATGGCGAGGTGAATTGGTTCCCTTGGTACTCGCCTCGATTTTAACGGGCGTTGTCTATGGCCGCGAACTTGCCTTGTTATTGATGGCGGCAACAAGCGTGAGCATGACGCTGCTGCTCGGTGAAGGACTTCCGCAGCTGGTCATGATGGCCGCAGCCTTCACAAGTTGCACGCTGCTTCTGGGAAGGATCCGAACAAGAACTCACCTTTTCTACGTCGGAGCAACCTCGGCAGTCATCACCATCTTGACCGTGGTCGGTGTTGGCATTGTCACCGGTACAACGCTTTCCGATGCGAATCCCGGCGGGTTAACACCTGTCTATCAAGGACCACGATTCGATACCGTTGTCCTGACACTGTTTCGCGATGCATTCTGGTCTGGCTTTTGCATCGTCGTGTCAGCTACCGCAATGACAGGCCTCTTACCATTGGTCGAAAAAGCATTTGGTGTTCAAACCGACCTCAGCTTGCTAGAGCTTGGTGATGCGAGTCACCCGCTGCTACGAAGACTCGCGCAAAGAGCTCCCGGAACCTACAATCACTCGATCAACGTCGCATCCATCGCGGAGGCAGCCGCGGATGAAATTGGTGCCAACGGTTTGCTGGTTCGCGTGGGCGCATACTTCCACGACATCGGAAAAATGTTCAAACCCGAATACTTTATTGAAAACCAAAGCGAAGGAATCAACCAACACGATTCGCTGCAACCTGCAATGAGTACGTTGGTAATCATTGCTCATGTCAAGGACGGTGCTGACTTGGCTCGCAGCCATCACCTTCCCAAGCCAATTATCGACTTCATCTTGCAGCATCACGGAACCACGCTTGTCGAATATTTTTATCGAGAAGCATCGAGGCGAAGTGAAAAGAACCCTGATGCTGAATCGGTAAGTGATAAAGATTTTCGGTACCCGGGCCCCAAACCACAAACGCTCGAAGCAGCCGTCATGATGCTCGCTGACGCGGTAGAGAGCGCAAGCCGAACGCTGGTGGATCCGACACCAGCGAGAATCCAAGGTCTCGTCGACATGATCGCCGAAAAGAAAATGACCGATGGTCAATTTGATGAATGTGGTCTGACCTTCCAGCAACTTGCAACCATTCGTCGTAGCCTGCAAAAATCCTTAACTGCTATCTACCATGCAAGGGTGAAATACCCTGGACAGCAAACCGCCTAATTCGTTTGAACACTACCTAGCGTGCCTGCTTCTCAAATCGTTGTCGACGTCCTGATTGATCATCATCTTGATAGCCCACTCAACTCGCATGAAATCGGCGAGATCGTGAAAGCTGCCGCTTCCGATCAAGGTTTTTATCAAGGACAAATCGGTGTCCGAATCACTACCGACTCAGAGATTCATCAAATCAACCGACAACACTTGCAACATGACTACCCAACGGACGTGATCAGCTTTGATTACCGATCCGAAGATTACCAGACCGAGAATCAAAGTGAAAAACGCATCGAGGGTGAACTGATAGTGAGTGTGGAGACCGCCGATCAACAAGCGAGTGAAGTTGGCTGGAGTTGCAAAAATGAACTTGCTCTCTACTTGGTACATGGAACGCTACATGTTTGCGGTATGGATGATCAAGAACCAGAAGCTCGACTTGAAATGAGGCGGGCAGAACAGCGAGTTCTGAAGCGAGTCGGAATTCATCTACCGGAAAATGTTTCGCCGGATGGAGGATTTCGTTGAGCAACCCAGCACTTTGGTGGTCTCTCTCCTTGGTAGGTTTCGTCTTCAGTAGTATCGGTGGACTCGGGGGAGAACTTCTCGATCGCTTCGCCGGAAAACCGTTCGAAGCTTACTGCCGATTCAAACGCAACCGAGAGCGATTTGGAACCGTTCTCGATCATCAAGATGCGGCGATCCGTGGTAGTGAATACCTACGAATGATGGGAACGGTACTGTTTCTTATCTCCGGAACCGTCGCCATTACCGAAAATCACCCAGAAGACTTATGGACCGATTGGTCTTTGATTGCCTGGGGAGTTTGGGCCGTTGTGATGATGATGATGGTTCATGTTTGGTTACCAGCTGCGGTCACTCGATTCGCCTCTCGCCGCGTGCTGTACCACACTTGGCCCTTCTGGTACGCCAACTCCATTTTCATGAGTCCGCTAGCCGCGCCGGGGCACTTTGTCGAACTGATCACACGACGTGTCACCGGCACCGTTGAAAGTGATGACGAAGAAGAAGAGCAATTAGAGGATGAGATTAGGACAATCGTTACCGCGGGAACGCGAGAAGGATTTTTCGGACCAGGCGTACGCGACATGATCCAAGGCGTCATGACGCTTCACGAAGATACGATCGGACACATCATGACTCCTCGTGGTGATGTGGATGGAATCGATATCGCGTGGGAATGGCCGCGCATCATGGAAACAATTGTGGAATCGGGAAGAACTCGGTTCCCCGTTTACGAAGGCACACTCGATCGCGTCATCGGTATTCTCTATGTCAAAGACCTGATCCCTTTTTTTGCCCAACAAAAAATTCCCGAGCAACCGCTAAAGGAACTGATGCGACATGCCTGGACGGTTCCGGTTGACCGAGACGTCGAAGCGTTGCTGATGGAGTTTCTCAATAGTCGCAGTCACATGGCGGTTGTTCTCGATGAGTTTCAGCAGATGGTCGGTGTGGTGACCATCGAGGATGCGCTCGAAGAAATCGTCGGTGAGATTGTTGACGAATCCGATGAGGAGGAGGAGTTTGGAATCGACCTAATCGACGCCTCCACCGTGCAGGTAGAGGGACGCGTGATGATGGACGACCTAAACGAGTGCACGGGGTGGAATTTACCGGAGCGTGACGATTACGAAACCATTGCCGGCTATGTTCTTTATCACGTTGGAACAATCCCAGAACCGGGCCAACACCTGCAAATTGGCGACTCGGATTTTGAGATCCTTCAAGCCAATCACCAAAAGATTCAGCTGATGCGGATTCGTCATTCGATCGAATCGACGGAAATAGGCCTCTAAGGTCCCCCACCTAGCCGTTGAAGCGGGTTATCCGCAACGCTTAAGTCGTTCCAAGATGGCTTTTCCGCTGTTCTAAGCCGTTGTTCTGGAGCAGGCTAATTGCTGCTATTGGACAGCCTCGCTACACTGCTAGCAAAGCTAAAGTGGAGTCTTGGGTTGCCTGCAAGGAATGCTCCCGCACCCCCTCTATTTAGCTACTACCTGCAAGCACTGTTTTCCCGCAGCCATTTTGGAATCGCTGATGTCTAACCCCGCACGCCTCGATGTAGAACAAGCTGACACCATTAAAGTGATTTACGGTGATCAGGAACTGACGCTTCCCGTTGTGGAGGGAACAGAAGGTGAGCGGGGAATCGATATCTCACAGTTACGCAGTAAAACCGGTTTGGTGACGCTCGACGAAGGATATGTGAATACGGGCAGTACACGCAGCGGTATCACCTACCTTGACGGCGAGAAAGGGATCCTGAGGTATCGCGGCTACCCAATTGAGCAACTTGCTGCTCAATCCGACTTTATCGAAACGGCTTATCTGCTGATCCATGGCGAACTCCCGACTGCGAAAGAAGCAGAAGCATTTCGTTCGGGTATCCGCGAACACACCATGATTCACGAGGATATGCGATCGTTCTACAACGGTTTTCCTCGCGACGCTCATCCGATGGCGATTCTAAGCAGCGTTGTCGGTGCGTTGTCGACCTTTTATCAGGACGCGATGGATCCGCAGGACGAAGACCAGGTTGCGATCTCGATCGACCGTCTTTTAGCAAAGCTGCCAACCATTGCAGCCTACAGCTACAAAAAGTCGATGGGACAACCATTCATCTATCCAAACAATGAACTCAGCTATTGCGAAAACTTCCTTCACATGATGTTCGCAACTCCAGCCAACGAGTACCTCGTTGACCCTGATTTTGCCGAAGCGTTGAACCTGCTGCTCATCGTGCACGCCGATCACGAACAAAATTGCAGCACTTCGACCGTAAGAATGGTCGGTAGCAGTAATGCGAACCTTTTTGCCTCCATCTCTGCAGGAATTGGTGCTCTGTGGGGTCCGCTTCACGGTGGTGCCAATGAAGCTTGCGTGAACATGCTTGATCGCATCGCCAAAGATGGTGGCAACGTCAAAAAGTACGTCGACATGGCGAAGGACAAGGACAACAATTTCCGCCTGATGGGATTCGGGCATCGGGTGTATAAAAACCGAGATCCGCGTGCGACCATCATTCGCTCAAGCTGCGAAAAACTTCTCAACAAGTTGCATCTCGATGACCCATTGTTCGAAGTCGCTCAGCAACTCGAAGAGGTTGCACTGAGGGACGAATACTTTATCGAGAGAAAACTGTACCCGAACGTCGATTTCTATTCAGGCGTGATCTACCGGGCACTGGGGATTCCCGTTCAGATGTTCACCGTCCTATTCGCAATCGGTCGTTTGCCAGGTTGGATCGCACACTGGAGTGAGATGCACGCCAATCCTGCCAAGCGAATCAATCGCCCTCGACAGATCTACACCGGCTACAACGAAAGAGATTTCGTACCAATCGAAAAGCGTGGTTAGACGTATCCCCAGAGATCGCGTTTGGCGTGGATTGAACCGCCAAAACTCAGAAACATTATAGGCCGCCGAACAACACGATTCGGCGGTTTTTTTTGCCCCAGCACCAGTTTACATTACCTGTCCGCAGTGCCAGTTTACAGCGACAACACAGTACCAGTTTACAGCGACAACACGGGATGCCTGATCACGGCACAAGCTTACGCCACAGATTGTGGTGTTAGGTTCGATTACCAACCAAGGAAATCGAAGCGAAAAGAAAAAGGAAGCGGATGGGGTGGGATTCGAACCCACGGTAGGTTGCCCTACGCCAGTTTTCAAGACTGGTGCCTTCGACCACTCGGCCACCCATCCGTCCAATGGATTTGCGTCACCACGGATTCGTTTGTGTTCCGCGAGACGGCAGAATGTACCAAACGTTTTCGACAAACGAAACCGATATCCGGCCGCGAATTTTTTTTTGCTGATTCGAATCAGCGACTCACAAATCGGTGCGGCGATAGGACGGTCGAGACCGCTGTGTGGACCGTCCGGATCCAAAATGTGGTCCGGAGACGCTTCGTGAAGTAGCAGAATCGCCCGAGCGATCGATGTCACCCAGATAGACTTGTCGAACTTTCGGATGCTGCTTGACCCTTTCCGGTGATTCGTCAATCAGCACTTGACCCTCGTAGATCACATAGCAGCGGTCAACCGTTTCCAAAATATCTCGCGCTGCGTGGTCGGTGATCAGAACACTAATTCCGTTGCTTCTCAGCTGCTGAATCACCCCTTGAATCGACTGAACAGTTTTCGGATCAATTCCCGCAAACGGCTCGTCAAGCATGACAATCTTGGGATCAGAAACCAAGCATCTTGCAAT
>JADHOA010000046.1 GCA_016779185.1 Rubripirellula sp. | reverse complement strand
AGTGGAGCAATAAACTGATAGACGGATTTGGCGGCAGTGCTGAAAGATTCGCTGCCAACTTCAAAACTGGCAAGCTTGTGCGCAAGCGACCACGGTAGCTCATCGATGCTATAAGTTTTGTTTTTCGTGTTGTATCGCACGGTGAGGCTGGCAGGTGTTTTTTCGACGACGATCACACGAAAATCGGTAGCAACTTCAAAGTCGTCTCCGGTATTTAATTTGGCAATCGAATCAATGATCGCGATACGATAAAAAACAGCTAAGTCGATAACTTGGAAGAGTTCATTGGCTCGCGATTTTTGTTCCGGCGACATTTCTTGGTCAAGCATCGAGTTGGCAATCAAATTCATTTGATCCCAATCAGCTGATTTGATTGCACTAGTGGCTGCCGTCAGCGTCTGATCTGCTTTTTGCAAAACCTCATCGCTTAGAGCCATCATGGGTGGATCAGCAGGTGTCTCTGGAGTTTGAGTTAAGTCGGGTAGGGGAGGCGGATTCGCATTGTTGGATTGCATCCCCTCCGGGGTATCGGGTTTGTTCGCGCTAGGGTTTTCAGTTGGCATTGATTCGGGTGCGGGATTCGGCATGTCGGTTGTCGTTGCCGGAATCGGATCCGTTAGCTTTTGATCATTATTTTCCTGCGTGGGTTTTTCGGAAGGAGGGCCGAGGCTGCCCATGACAGGATCAACCGGTGGTTTAGGTTTCTTTCCGACCGGAACATTGTCGACGACCGCGTTATCCTCATTATTTTCATTTTGTTCCGCAGAATTGACGGCGACGCCATCGTTCGACACGGTCACGACGACGCCCGGTTTATTGATGATGAAGTAGAGTGCGAGACCTACCACCCCAAAGCAACAAACGGCAAAAACCGCTGGCACCAACATTCCGGTTTTGGAGCGTCGCCGAAGTTTGGTGTTTGGCTTCTTCAACGTGACATCACCGGCATTACCAAATGATGGAGCGTTGCCATCGAAAGCTGGTAGTTCGATTGAGCCTGAATCATGATCGTCGCTTGCCGCTAGCGAAGGCACTATGATCGAATCGAGTCGTTCTTGCGGAAGCAACGAAGAATCGTGCGGCAGTAAGCTTTCTGCGGGGGGCACGATGGTGAATTCTGGCGGCGACTCTGTGACGCTTTCAATGCGTTCGGATTTTGAGTTTTCGTTTTGCGGTTTGTGAGTTGGATTTGCCAAAGTAGATGAATTTTTTGGCGTCAATAAAGCGATGTCAGTTTTATCAAGCAAACTAACCTTGGTTTGGTCCATCAATCCGACCACGGTCTGATCCAGGATTGGTTGGTAGGGTGCCAGCGGGTCAGCGTTAGGTAATAGACCCGCCAGCGGGTCTGTGTCTGTTTGTTGATGACTGGGGCTCGATGCGTTGTCGTCCACCGGTCCCAAAGAGCCAAGTTGCGAAGCGTTTGCGAGTCGTTGATCGAGTTTTTCTCGCTTATGGGGATCGTTCAGTAGCTCACGAGCTTCGGTTGCGAGTCTCGCGGCAGCCTTCCACTGTTTGGGGTCTGATTTTTTTTTCTTGGACTTTAGCTGCTCGATGACAGAGCGAATGGTTGCCTGAATTCTCTGATCATCTAGTGCCCCCGGCGTGATTCCAAAAACATCGTAGGCGTTTGGCTTCACAACGCCTTCGGGGATAGGCAGAAGATCGGAAAGTGGATGAGCCGGCATAGTGATTCAAGAAGGCTTGGGAAAGGATCAGGGGACCCAGTGATTCTACTAACGTTGGGCTTGGGAGAGCCCGCGGTGCTGAGTCAGCGAGTTGATCTTGGAGTTCAGGTAATGGTGTTCTTGCTAGGTTTCATCGCCTTTTTCAAGCATCATCAGAGCATGGCAAACAAGATGAGGTGCATACTGGTGACGACACTTGAGATGAGGGGTGATCGTTTCAGCGTCTCCGCCAGTAATGATGGTGTTAATTTCTGGTGGCGATCGATGACTTTGTTGGGCATAACGGATCACGAATCCATCAATCGCTGATGCGAGTCCCAAGATAATCCCGCTACGGATTGCTGAGAGGGTGTTCGTACCAGGGATTGAGATGGTTTCCGTTTCTCCCCATTGTAACTCAGGTAACGCCTCGGTTCGAAGCGAAAGAGAATCCGATTGCAACTGGAGACCCGGGATAATCAGGCCGCCGGCGAAAATTTTATCGATTCCAACCCAATCCACAGTCACTGCGGTTCCAAAGCTGACAATCACCAGGGGTGTCGGGTAGCGGTTTGAGGCGATAAACCCGCTGAGTAGTCTGTCGATTCCAAGTTTTGTTGGTTCGTCGACACAAGTGTTCATCGGAACGTCGTGATGCTTGATCCATCGGATATAGGCGTTTGGATTCTCCGCAAGGATTGATTTCTCAAGGGCGGAGGCTCTTTTTTGATTGACGCTCGCTATTGTCCAGTGAGTGGGGCGCGTGCCATGAAGGCTTTTGGGAAATGCCACCACCTCATTTTCCCAGTCCTTCTCCCGATGACCGACTGTGTGGACGAGTAGTTCACAATCCATCATTGTGGCGACTTTGACGGAAGTATTTCCGATATCAACGACAGCGAGATCGCAGTCTCGTTTCACTGGGATGCCTCATTGGTCGGATTGCTGTCCGAGTCCAATTCGAAATCCTTGGCTTGCATCTCATTGGACAAAGCTGCGGTAGGTCCGTGAAGATGTGGGGGAAGGCGTTTCTTTTTTACTGCCTTCACAGGTTCACGTAATGACTCGCGGCCGTCGATCACTTGTTCTCCCGCAGCGATGAGTTCAGAGCGACGCGCATCTACTTTTTGCATGACCGCTTCAAGTAAATCACTCATCCCGCTGCCTTCGATGGCGCTGACGAGGTGAACGACTTGATTCGTCTCAGCTTCTAACGCTTGATGAACATGATTGGCTCCCTCAAGCTCGGCTTTGGATACCACAATGATTTGATCCCGCTGGGCGAGTGATGGATCGTATTCTTGCAGTTCGGTTCTAATCGCTCGATAGTTTTCAAGTGGATCGGTCTGATCCGCAGGAAACGGCTCGACGAGATGAATCAATAGCCCAGCTCGTTCGACGTGTCGAAGAAACTCATGACCCAAGCCCACTCCCTCACTGGCTCCTTCGATCAGTCCAGGGATATCAGCCACCACGAATGATCGTTCGCCGCTCAGCTCGACAATGCCTAGATTGGGATGCTTGGTGGTGAATGGATAATCAGCAATTTCGGGACGAGCACTGGTGATACAACTTAGCAGGGTACTTTTTCCTGCATTGGGTTTGCCAATCAGTCCAACGTCGGCGATCGACTTGAGTTCAAGAATGACGAACCTGGTTTCGCCTTCATCGCCGGGGGTGCACTCGCGCGGACTTCGATTCACGCTGTTCTTGAAGTGCGCGTTCCCGCGACCCCCCTTGCCTCCTTTGGCGATCACAAATTGCTCGCCGTGGTGTTTCATGTCCTTGATCACAAAGTGTTGGTCCGCATCGATCACAGTCGTACCAGGCGGGACGAGTAGTTTTTGATCACGTCCCTTTTTGCCGTGACGAAGCGAGCCTTGTCCTGGCTGCCCCTTGGTCGCACGAAAAAGGCGTTGATTCGCGTAGGCCGCTAGACTATTCACGCCAACCCTTGCTTCGAGAACAATGCTCGCACCATCCCCGCCATCGCCACCATCTGGACCCCCCCGGGGTACATATTTTTCGCGTCTCATACTGGAGCAGCCATCACCGCCTTTTCCAGCGCGTAATTCGATCAGGACACGATCTACAAACATTGAATACCAACGTGAAAGTAATCTTTGACTGAGGGGTAAGCATCGAGCGAGCTAAGACGTTCTACGAACGCCATGTTGGACAGCATACCAACACTCCCTTTCATCTTACCGAATACCCTTAAATCGCAAGGTCTGGGGAACTCGACTTTCTCGTCAAACCCTAGAAGGCTTGTCTCTGCGAGCCATTGGTGACGTCAATCTGCAAAACGCTCGCGAAAAAGCGTCATTCTGAAAGTTTCTACCTGCGCCAGGACGCCACAGCCAAGTGGAGACTCAGGGCGGGGGCCATCGGGAGCGACGTCGTGTTTCGCGGTCAATACCCGAGATGTCAATCGAGAGTAGATTGCCGATTCATTCGATAACGATGACTCGTCTGTTGTCGAAAATCCACGCAAAAGGCGTGTGTGAAGTGGCATAACACCTTGTCGGCTGATCTGATTGGGAAAACCTTGTCAGAACCGAGATGTGCCCTCGTCTGCTACTCTTAGCGGAAAATCCACTGATAATCGAGTCGTTCCGTGAGGCCGTAATGCTTCAGGACATAATCCTGTTCACGCTCATCCTGATAGGCGGGGACACCAAAACGAATCTGATCGTCGGTTTGGTTGATCGCATCCCCGGGGCGGAAGAAATTCAGCTGCAAAGCTTTACGTTTGCAAGTTGCATCCGCACCTTCCCCTTCCTGAACAAATGCGTTCGTAAGGCCGGAGACCTCGACTGAGACGAAATCGAGTTGCGGATCTAAATCAGCCCAAGTTGCAACACCCCAAACACCCGAAGCTGCTTCATCGCTGGCGTGAGGAATTTTGACACGAGTGATATCAACTGAGTTGTAGAGCGGAGCTTGAATTTGCTCACGAACTTTAATTTTTTCCAGCGCAGTCGGCAAAATCTGATCCACAGAACGCAGGCCAGATATGTGATCGTTCAGAACCATCATTGGAAAAAAGTGCCGTGAATCGTAGTGGATGGATTCAATTCTTTTGTAAATATCGACGCCTGCAACTTGATCGGCAGCGGGGCGTAGCTCGCCTCCACGGTAACGCACTCGATAGACCATGTACCAAACAAGTTTCCGCTGCATTTTTCCGTCTGGTCGAGGAACATCGATATAGATGTGCCGAAGCGGTTTAAACGAAAATTCTAGGCAATAAATTTCTCGGCGAAGGATGACTTCTTTTGCCATCTGTACTAATGTTCGGCTACGGGGATCAAAATGAGGTTCCCCATTTGGATGGTCGGTTCCTCCGAATTGTATCTCCGGGTGCGCATTCAGTAGCGACTGCAGCGTCATTGGGCCTTGGAAGGTTTCCTCAGGCATCGGAGCCGGTGGGATCACGGTGATCACTCCCGGTGCGAATTGAGTTTGCTGCTGTGATGAAGGATCTTTACGCGTTGGTTCCTGGGCTGAAACGAAAACAGCGGTACCAAGCAGGATAAGAACGAAGCGGTGGAAACGTCCGATGGACATGGCTAACCGTGCTGAAAACTTTGGTTGGAAATTCGTTCGCTACTTACGGTGAATTAGCAAAATCGATTAATCGATGCTACCTGATTGTAGTTTGAGATCGGTATTTTGGCTGTTTTTTAGTTCGCTAAACTGCCCAGCTTCTGTTTTTGGGGCTTTCTGGCTCCCCGAATCACCCGAATCATCGGATTTCAACGGTGTAAAACGTAGGCTCGAGGTCGTTTGAAGATCCGCGTCGGCAAATCGCTCGCTGAGACCTGACTCCATGGTGAAAGTAGCCGTCAATCGCCGTCCAGAGGCATCAGAGAAATGGATAAAAATCCAACGAATCGGGATTTGCTGTGCCTGCCCCAACGCTTCAATTCGCAAAATCTGGTTCCCGAGTTCGCCGTTGGTTACATCAATTTCGCCTAGGGAATCCAGTTGTTCTCCGAGCTTTTGCGAAATGTCAGCCTGAAAATCTTCGACGGAGTATATTTGACCAGGCGCGAGCCTTGGAGGTGAACGAAAGTCACATTGGGCGATTGCTTGGTCACCTTCGATTAGCCGCATGGTGCAGAGACCCGGTGCGTCGGTGATCATGTACCAAGATCGATCTGTATGCAGCTTGAAGTGAAGATTTTGGCTTTGTTGTTCCAAAAACAACTTATTCGGGGCAATGTCTTCCAGGCGACTTGGGAGAGTTTCGGGGAGTGGTCTTGCGGCGGACAGAGGCGTTTTTTGAATCGTCAATGTCGCAGCGAGATCAAATCCGGGTTCTGCCAATGAAATGTCACGCTGCTCTCGGAGTCCTAAAGCTAACCAAGTGCAGGTTCCCAAACGCACATCAAAATTTAGATTTCCGATCATCTCGAGTTCGGTATTTGTTTGACTCGATTTACCGGTCAGACCACCTTTGAACTGCATTTTTAATATTTCGTCCGTGCGAGATTGGATTTCTCCAGTCACTTCCGAGTAGCTGATTTGGCTCAGTTGAAAGGCCGAGCAGAGCAAGTCGGGATCGAGTTGGTAAACGCCGGTTTCTTCTGGTTTCTCGGCGAAATCGGGAAGAAGCATATCGATTCGTGAACTCGCTACAGGGAACTGTAGAAGATCAAGTTCCTCTCGGGACAGCAGCATGTCGTGCGCGAATAACACTTCAGCGTTACCACTGGGAACCGCAATGATTCCGTTAGGACAGGGCCGTAACCGGAGTTGATGTTGTGTTTGATGAATCGTCGTCGTCGCTACCGCCTCTTGGAAATGGCGAATGAAGCCGCTTGGTGGGCCAGGTGTCTGATTGCCGCCAATAAAACTTTGTTCGTCATAGGTAAAAGATGCTTTGCTGCGAATTGGTACTCCGATTGCCAATTCTTTCGAGACAATTGCATTTTTGGGGAGGTGTAAATTGCCTTCGACCGAGAGTTCCACCTTCACTCGGAAGGGGATCGTCCCTCGCTCAGACTGCGCAATGTCGGAAAAATTATCCGACGAGGAGTCATCTGCCAGCGTTTTGGTCGATTGCAAGCTCGTACCCAAAAGGCCAATCAGAGCAACGCTAGCTGATCGGGCGATAAAGGCTCGGCGACCCAATCTGCTGCGGTGCATCACCAGCGTCGGCGCTAATGAACTGAGACCGGGGGGGTGAAGGCGTTGAAGGCACATCGATTGGTGCTCTTAATTCTATGGAATCTGATTGGTTACTGATCGAAACGATTCGCTGCTAGACTTGGATGCATGCCAGCTTCGTTAGATTCATCGACCCCCCAAACCAGTCGTATTCACCCGAAATCACCTTTCAACCATTCCCCATCCGTTTTTCGGAGGCAAGCATTTCGAATGAATCTCACCTTCATGAGAAGTCTGGATTTTCGAAAACCTTACACCGCCTCAGTCATCCACATGTTGGATGAAAAATCGGTTGCGAGATGACACAAGCCGTTTCGTAGCTAATTGGAGTTACTTCGAAGTGGTGTTGGCGTCACATTTTGAGACGCTGGTTCTCGAAATAAGACAATCCGGTTCAACGAACAGTGGAAGCTTTTACAACCAATTCCAATTATTTCTACTCGGGGGGTCCGTTCGATGCTTTCTGCCTCGGCCTGTAAGTCCATGTTATTTATAGGCTTAGGTATTCTTGGTTGATTATTCTTATTATTGCATCACTAATCGGCACGGAATTTTCACTAGGTAGTGAACCGTCAGCAGGCAAAAGGCTGAGACACCGAGTGATTCAAGACTTTGGATCACGTGACTGAGAGATCGCAGACGGCTTAATCGAGTCCAGAAATTCACACGTCTTGTTTTCAGGCTGGTTTCAAAAACTTCGATTTAGCAAGTCAGATGCCACAGTGGTTCGCGAGCGAGTTGGTCTCAGCCGGTCAATGTTAGCAACTTGATTGACAAGGATTGTTGGTTGCTTGTGTTCCAGTGTGATGCAAAAACGCATCCATTCGGTGTACAACTTAGGCAGCCAGCTGTGACGGAAATCGTTCTGAGGATGGAGCGATCCCCGGGCATACACCTGTCTGACAACCGAGCGATCCGCCTGGATCGCAGGGACTACGGGTCGGTTGAAGGACGCGCTGGGAGAATTAGGCAATGCATCAAGATTATCGAGACGCAAAGATCAAGGAATTGCGAGACCAACAGTCTCGCTTCGCGCCGAAGCTGAAAAAGCTGGAGCAGGCAAGCTTGGCCGAGAAATTACTGGGTGAGATTGCTGAGGAACGCACTTACTCGTTTGACTACGTTTGTTTTCGAGTTACGAACTACCGACCTGAAACGGCGAGTCGCCACAATATCGCCTCTGCAGACTTGCAACATGATTTACGATTGCTGATCGAAGATTTGACTGACGCAGCTGATTTGCTCGTTGAGGAGGTCGGCGAGCAGGTGCATACGGTTGAAGAACTCAGCAAAATGTTCCACGTCGCTTCTAAAACCATCAGCCGTTGGCGACGAGCAGGTTTGGTGAGCCGGAAGATGATTTTCGACGGACGCAAACGCGTAGGTTTTTTCCGAAGCAGCGTGGACCACTTCATTGCCAATCACCGCGATAAGGTTCGACGAGGCGAGCGGTTTAGTCAGCTGACCGATGACGAAAAAAGTGAGATCATCGAACGAGCTCGCCACCTTGTGGAAACGGGAGCTAGTCTCTCGGAGGTGACAAGAAGACTATCCGAACAGATGAGTCGCAGTCCCGAGACGATTCGATACACGCTCAAGAACTTTGACGCTAAAAATGACCGAATTGCGATATTCCCGAACCATCGCGGCGTATTAACCTCTGAAGATAAACGTTCAGTCTACCGTCTTTACTCGCATGGTGCTTCGGTGCCTCAGCTTTGTAAACGCTTCAACCGTACTCGCACGAGCATTCAAAGAATCTTGCTAGACATGCGATATGAGCAGATCCTTGAACTGCCTCTTGACTATATCTACAACGAAGACTTCGAAGCGGTTAGTCGCGAAGAAGAGTACTTGGGACAGGAGCCAGAGCCAGCTTCGGCGCCTCGCAAGGTTCGAGTACCTGCGGACTTGCCAAGCTACCTTGCGGCGCTGTACGAGGTGCCTCTTTTGACTCGTGAGCAGGAGTATCACCTGTTTCGAAAGATGAACTACTTAAAGCATCGAGCCAATCGTCTACGTGACCTTCTTGCTGATGCGAAGCAAAACCGATCCAAGTTAATGGACGAGATCGATGAACTCTACGAAGCTGCGGTTCGTGTGAAGAACAGAATTGTTCAGAGCAACCTACGTTTGGTGGTTTCCATTGCAAAGCGGCATGTGGCGAGTTCGGATGATTTCTTTGCTCTGGTCAGTGATGGCAACATGTCACTGATTCGAGCAGTCGAGAAATTTGATTACTCTCGTGGTAATAAATTCTCGACTTATGCTTCGTGGGCGATCATGAAGAACTACGCACGAACGATTCCTTCAGAATTCAAGCATCGTGATCGGTTCCGAACCACCGCGGAAGAGCTATTCTTCACCCAGCAGGATGATCGCGTGAATCCGTTTATCGAAGAGACGGTGCAGCGATCGAGGCAAAGGGAACTGTCCAAAATCTTTGATCGGTTGGACGAACGCGAGCAGAAAATCATCGTTGCACGCTACGGTCTTGGTCGCGGAAACGAGCCGTTGACCCTGAAAGAGGTCGGGGAAACATTAGGTGTGACCAAAGAACGCATCCGTCAACTCGAAGCGAGAGCGCTTACGAAGCTACGCGAAGCAGCGGATGAGGCGAAGATCGACATTGAATTAGGTGCCTGATCGCATGGGTTTGGACGTTTTACGAATCCTCCCGTAATAGTTTCGCTGCATCTCGCTACATTTGGCGTTGTCTTAACCCAGATTTGAGATGCAGCGATTTTCAAACTCATGGTGATGGATCATACTTCTAACACCATGGAGAAAAATCAAACTAACGATCGAGTTGAGCTACTTGCACCGGCCGGTGATTGGGACTGTGTTCGGGCGGCCGTTGAAAACGGAGCCGATGCTATTTATTTCGGGCTCGACTGTGGATTCAATGCCCGATATCGAGCGCAGAATTTTGGATTGACCGATCTTCCAGAGCTCTCTCAATGGTTACACCGGCGTAGTGTGAAGGGCTACACCACTCTGAATACATTGGTTTTTCCCGACGAATTGGAAAACCTTGCAAGGGTGATCGAAAAAATCGCTGATTCAGGTGTCGATGCTGTTTTGGTTCAGGATTTTGGAGTCGCACGACTTGTCCGTGCCATCTGCCCGGAGCTCGAAATCCATGCATCGACGCAGATGAGTCTGACGAGCGCAGAGACGATTCAAGTCGCACAGCAATTAGGCTTATCGCGAGTTGTCTTGCCTCGTGAGCTGTCCGTCAATGAGATCACAAAGATCGCCAACAAGACGGAGATGCCATTGGAGGTTTTTATTCATGGTGCCTTGTGCGTCGCCTATTCAGGTCAATGTTTGACGAGCGAATCATTAGGTGGACGCAGCGCGAATCGTGGTCAGTGTGCTCAGGCTTGTCGCCTACCTTATGAAGTTGTTGCAGACGGAGAGACTAAAGACTTGGGAGAGATGCGTTACTTGTTAAGTCCACAGGACTTGGCTGGCTACGCTTCAATCCCAGAATTGTATCGAGCGGGTGTCGCGTCATTCAAAATCGAGGGACGGTTGAAATCACCCGAATACGTCGCGAATATTACTAATCAGTATCGTCGGGCGATTGATTCAGTCATCAAGGACCAGACGCCAGACGTGAGTGTTGAAGATCGTGAAGAAATGGAACTCTCTTTCTCACGTGGGTTTTCGCCGGGGTGGCTCGAGGGGAACGATCACAAACGGTTGGTCCCAGGGCTTGATTCATCAAAGCGAGGCATCTGTCTCGGAGAAGTAATTGAAATTAGGGGGCAAGAGCTTTGTATTAAATCGGCCTCCAAGATCGCTTTGGGTGACGGAGTTGCGATTCGAGGCAAAGACGAGAGTAATCATCCTTGGGAGCAAGGAGGACGGGTTTATTCTCTCAGATCAGAACAAAAGGCTCCCGCAAGCAACAAATCCTCTCAAATCAAAGACCTGTATCAGCTGAATGCTTTCCATCCAGAGCAAGGTGGAGCGGTTTGGATTGGTTTCGGTCGCGGCGAGTTAGATTTCTCAATCATTACCCCGGGCGACCGTGTTTTCAAAAATGATGATCCAAAACTAAATCGTCGGTTGAGAAAATCATTTGCAGGGGAAAAACCTCATTACCGAAAACAATTGAATTTGATAGTTGAGGCGAGGGTTGGCGAACCGCTTCGTTTGAGGTTGGCCGCGGGTAGCGATATCGGCGCGGCTCCATTAAGCGTCTGTGTCGTCGGGGATCAGTTGTTAGAGGCGGCAAGGAATCAGCCTGCTACTGAGGAAGGGTTGAGGGAGAAATTATCAAGACTTGGGGGAACCCCTTTTTTTCTGGGGGAACTACGAGTTGAGATGAGTGGTCAGCCGATGGTGCCGGTCGGCATGTTGAATCAGGTGCGACGCGACTTTGTCGATCGATTGCTAAGTCAACTTGGTGGTAGTGCGTCACGTTTGATCGATTCAGATTCTGGAGCCAAAATGCTTCAGGCAATTGCTTGCGATTCCCAATCTGGCAATTCTGAATCGTCTGATCTCAAAGAGATCCATTCTGATTCTTCGTTGTCCGTGCTCTGTCGGACGCTTGAACAGGTCGCTGCGATTTCGGAAAGTGACGTGGATCTTATTTATGCTGACTTCCATGATGTTCGCCAATACAAAGAAGCAGTCAAGCTTGCTCACCAGAGTGGTAAGAAGATTGGTTTAGCGTCGGTTCGAATGCAGAAGCCTTCGGAGATGGGATTGCTACGAGCCTTATTGAAACACGAACCGGACTATGTGTTAGCTCGAAACCTTGCGGCGATTGATTTCGCGAGACAATCGGGAACGAATGTTATCGCTGATTTTTCGCTTAATGTTTCTAATCATCGATCTGCTGAATGGATTCGATCTCTTGGTGCTCAGAGGGTCACGGTCTCTTACGACTTGAATCGTGAACAGGTCGCAGCGTTGTGCCATTCGATGCCAACATCGTGGTTGGAGGTGGTGATTCATCAGCATATGCCGATGTTTCATATGGAGCATTGTGTTTTCTGTTCAGTATTGTCACCAGGCACAAATAAAACGAACTGTGGTAGGCCTTGCGATCACCATGTGGTGAAACTTCGTGATCGCGTAGGTGCGGAACATCCATTGCAAGCAGACGTGGCGTGCCGAAATACGCTTTATAACTCGATTCCACAAAGCGGAGCAGAAATCGCTTCACAACTCACTCAGTCGGGTGTGAAATGGTTTCGTGTTGAGTTGTTGGAAGAAAACCCAAAAGAGACTCGTGATACGGTCGATCTTTATCGGCAATTACTAGCTGGTCAGGTGGAGCCTCGAGAAGTCTGGGCAAATTTGAAAGCAGCGAACCGAATTGGGGTCACGCGAGGGACTTTGGAGGCAAAGCGAAATCCACTAGCCATTTTGTAGCGATTGGTTGGACACGGTACTCGGCAGGTTTTGAAGAATGAGTGGTGGTGAGTACGGACTGATTAGTTGCGAGATTCCATGGCTTTGGCTCGGGTTTTCCATGAAAGTCCGCAGTGATTTGGAGTCAAGTGGTTCCGATATCAGGAACCCTTGAGCAGCATCGCAACCCCATTTCTTCAAAAGTTCGAGTTGAGTTTCGGACTCGACACCTTCTGCGACGATGTTGGCATCAAGGTCGTGTGCCAAATCAACGATTGCCTGTGTGATGACAGAATGACTGTGGTTGTTAGTGATATTGGCTGTGAAACTACGGTCAATCTTGACTGTTTCAACGGGGTAGTTTTGGAAGCAGGTCAGGGACGAGGTTCCTTTGCCAAAGTCATCAATCTGAATGCCGATTCCCGAGCTGTGAAGATTTAGTAGATTTTGAAGGACTTGTGCTTCGTTGCGATGATCCCCGGACTCGTTAATCTCCAGTTTCAGGCGAGATCGACTGATGCCCGTTCGTGCGATAATTGTCTGAAGTTGTTCGAAAAACAAAGGGTCGCCGAGTTGGCGGCGCGAGACATTGAAACCGATGTAGAAGCTATCGTCGCATGAACTAGGAAGCGTTTCCGTCAGGTCCTTTAGATCAATTGCAGCGCGTTCTATCGACCATTCACCAACGCGACTAATTAAACCAATCTCTTCGATAATCGGAATGAATTGATCCGGTGGTATGGTTTTCCCGGCACGATTCGTCCAGCGTGTTAAAACCTCAACTC
Organism: Rubripirellula sp.; assembly: GCA_016779185.1. Classification (GTDB taxonomy): domain Bacteria; phylum Planctomycetota; class Planctomycetia; order Pirellulales; family Pirellulaceae; genus Rubripirellula. The sequence continues at coordinate 5,021 of JADHOA010000046.1, read as the reverse complement.
CGCGAATTTTTCCATTTCGTAAGTCTACAATTGGTTGATATCGAAGCGTAAGTTCATCGTTTTGTACGGCTTCTCGAATTTGATTTTCTAAATCCAATCTCTCGATCAGTTCTTGATGCATTGTCTTGTCAAAGACGGCAACTTGCCCTTTTCCAGCATTCTTCGCGCGGTACATCGCCGTGTCCGCATTGCGTAACGCTTCGTGAGCGTCTTTGGTATTGTGATCCAAAAAGGCAATTCCGACGCTGGTGCCAACACTAACTTTTCGCTCAGCGATTGAGAAAGGCTGAGAAATCTTTTCAACGATTCGATCGGCAATAGATAGGGCATCATGTCGATGCGTAAGTTGTTCTAGCAGAACGACAAATTCGTCACCGCCAAGTCGTACCGTTTCTCCGTCTCGGGAAACTCGAGTTGTCATGTCGTCATAACGAACGCATTCACCAATTCTTTTCGCAACCTGATTCAAAAGATCATCGCCCGCATCGTGGCCAAGGCTATCGTTGATGATTTTAAAGTTATCAAGATCAAGAAATAAGATAGCTTGATGGGCATCGGTGTTCTGTTGGGGGCGGCCAACGATTCGGTTTAACTTTTCAAGCAGATAGGGACGGTTGGGAAGATTAGTCAGTGAGTCACGATGTGCAATACGTCGCATGCTCTCTTCGGATCTGCGCCGTTCCCTTACTTCGGATTGCAGTTTTTCGATGCGGGCTTTGTGAGCCGAGTTTCTAGCGTGTTTTCCACACAGTGACGTCGCAAGCTGACGCACCTCAACCGCATCGAAGGGTTTTTTGAGGATGAAAAGTTGATCGGGGTGCTGTAGTGAAGTTAAAGCCGATTCCCAGAGCGGGTTTTGATCGCCGGAACAGATAACGACATGCAAGTTTGGATCGATTTTCCAGAGTTGCTCCGTGGTTTGGATTCCATTCATTCCACCCGGCATCAAGATGTCAACAAAGGCAACCGAAATTGGCTTGCCCTGTTGTGTTAGTTGTCTTGTCAGTTCAACTGCGAGTTCGCCACAATTCGCGTGGTGCAGAGAAAAAGTTGGTAGCTCACGAGGAAGCATTGTTAATGGGTAGGCGTCGTCTCTCTGAGTCGAGTTAGTGAGCAAGTCTTTCGGTGATTGGCTACCTTGAGTCCACTTTGCGGTGTAAGAAAATATCTTCTCAAACGCCTTATGGATCTTTGGGTGATCATCGATAAATAGCAACCGGTTAACCAATTGGAAGCTCGTCGTTTTGAAAGTAGTCAGGGAAGCAGCGTCACGGTTGATAGATCTGAATTTTTGATGAGCGTAATCGATCACTTTGAAGGGAGATGCAGAGTGACCTTTGTGCCGCAACCGATCCCACCACTGTCAATCTCAAGATATCCGTGTAAACGCTGCAAAGTCTCTTGGCAAAAATTTAAGCCTAAGCCTTGGCCGTTGTCCTTCGTTGTGTAGCCTAGGTCAAGGATTTTGGTGCGAGCGGATTTTTTGATTCCGCATCCGTTATCTTGAATCGAAAGTTTTGTCCAGCCAGCGGTTGTATTCCATTCGATGGTAATTTGCTTTAGCTTTCCTTGATTACCCCGCAAAGCGTGTTCAGAGTTGGCGATCAAATTGGAAATCACCTGTTGAAGTAGCATCCAATTCGAATGAACGACTGATTGAGAATGGCTGGCAACGGAAATGTGAATTTGTTGCTCAGCGAGTCGTTTTTCTGATTGTTTTAAAACATGATGGATCAATTCTTCAACGAAAAAAGGTTCGATGTTGGAATCCAGCGACGCAGACCCAGAGGTTTGCGTAAAAATCCCCATCAAGTCTTGGACTGCGGTACTCAGTGATTGCAGAGACTCACTGATCTTCGATTGTTCGGCATCGAGGGCGACAAGAATATTTTCGAGATGACGGCCAAGCGATTGATTGTCGTTGTCTTGTCTGGATGAACCTTTTAGAAGCGAAGCGATTTGTTGGAGAGGCTGAATGGATACATCGGAGTGTCGTTGAACGATCTCTTCAACTTCTACAGCCAGATGCGTGATTAGATTTCTCGCATTGTGTAATTGGTATGACTGGGACTTGTGCTCGCAGTTTTGTTTGCAATTGTGTTCAGTCGATTCGGGGATATCGGAGGTTTTAGGGGATTCGTTTGCATGGCGAGCCTCAATCAAGGTTGAATTCATCTCAAAATGAGTGAGTTCAATGGGCTTGGCTTCACAGGGTTTAATCGCTTGATTCATCGAAAAACAGTAACTGTCGCTGAAGAAAGATTGCGAGTGAATAACTTCACCGAAAAATTGGATTCGCAACCGTAAGCGTGCGAATCCTAGTCAGGCCTGGCGGGTTGTCGATAACGGTCTGCACGACGTCTTTGGCACAAAATGAATTGAATGGCCGCTGAGATCCCGTCGTTTGAGCACCGTGGTGACAATCGAACTCTAGTTCGGTAAATACGACGACTGATGAGAAGTTGAGAGAGATTTGATGATGAGCGTGAAACTTGGGCGATCCAAGCTTATTAAAACGATTAATTTGATAGTGACAGTTTTTTCAGTTTTAACATGGCGCATTCGACTCAAGGATTAGGCGGTCATGCCTCCGATTGAAAGTCTTTTGGTTCGGATAATCTTGTGATTTGCAGTCTTTTGCGAGTTTGTGTCCTTTGCGAAGTCGGCAGCAGTGGCAGGTTGGTCAGGAGTTCAGTTTTGCCTCGACGTTAGCGTGTGATTCTCTCACTGTGTATCCTTGTGACTATTACGCCCTATGAAGAGGGCAATATTCAATTGAACCACTCGAGACACTCAATACTGCGAGCAAAGTCTATGATTACCGCCTTGATTTCATGGCCAATTCTGAGAGTGGTGATGTTTCCCATATTGCTGGGCTTCGCCTCGCTGACCTTCGTTGGATGCGGAACGAGGCAGGCTGAGGAGTCGGGCAAGATTGCCTCCGAAGCCATTGAGTTTGAGAATCAGATTGCTAACCCGACCGAGGATTCTCCTGGGGGATTAGTAATGCCTGCTGAGTCCAGCGAAATGAAACAGGATTTGGTTAGCAATCCCCGTAATGTTTCATCTCTGGAAATGCCAGAAGTCGGCGATCGGATTGGGCGTGATGGCCAGCCTTCTGATCAAGGTAAGGTTGCGACGGTTCGATACGAGAACTGGGAGAACCTACGGGCGTTTGCCAGTTCAACGGGTAAAGTCACGGTTGTCGACCTGTGGTCGTTGGCGTGTGAACCGTGTCTCAAAGAATTTCCTAATTTGGTAAAATTGCACCGCAATCACGGAGAACAGGTTACCTGTTTGTCGGTCAATCTGGACTTTGACGGACGTAAAACGCGACCTCCGGAATCTTACGAATCCGAGGTTTCCGCTTTCCTGCAAAGCGTCGAGGCTTTAGGGTTCAATTCGTACATTTGCACAACCGCAAGCGATGATGTTTTCCTAAAAGAAAAGATTCCATCAATCCCAGTCGTCATGGTGTTTAGCGAGAAAGGTGAGCTAATAAAAACCTTTGTTGACGGTGGGGAGACCATCGGTTTTACCTACGCAAACAGCGTTCAACCGTTCGTGCTCGATCTGCTGAATAAAAAAGAATGAGAAACGGTTCGCTTGTTTCCAATCAAGAAGGTTTCTCTGAACTGACGTTGCAAGCTTGTTGCAAAACCAATTCAATTTTTTGAACTTGGTTTTGAATGCTGTGATTCTTGGTTAATAGCAATTCCGCCGCATCAAGACGGTCTTGCACTTCGGATGTACGGGTTGCGAAATCAATCATTGCGTGGGCGATTGATTCTGGAGACTTCGGGTTTGTCCACCAAATGGTTGGCTTGTCTTTTTCAAGTTCACTCGTACCGCCGATTCGAGTTGCAATGACTGCCGTACGCAGGCTCATTGCTTCGAGTACGACGTTGGGCATTCCTTCAAAATGAGATGGCACTATCACGGCATCCGCAGTTTTGATGAATCGCCAGGGGTTGTGCTGGCTTCCTAAGAAAGTGATTTGATGCGTGTCGAGTCCTTTAGCATCCCTTTCCAGTTCATCACGAAGCGGGCCATCGCCGATGAGCCAGAGATGAATGGCAGGTAAGTCTTCGGGCCACGCCTCTTCGAGTAGATGAATAGCTCGAAGGAGGTCTCGGTGACCTTTTTCCTCGGTCATCCGAGCGACACACGCAAAGGTCCAGCGATCGTCACGTTGAACCTGATCTTGTTGAGCTAAATTTGTCAATCGCTCGCGGTCAACGGGATTTGCAATTTTGACTAGATGATTTTTGGGAATTTTGTAGTAAGACCGAGCCGAGTCCAAAACATTCTGGCTGACTGCGATGACTTGATAGGCACGCTGATAGGCTTTCGCTAGTCGGCGGCGTTTAAGCCAACGATATCGTTTTTCGAGAAGTGTTAATGCTAATTCCGGCGGACTAACGATGGTTGCGACACGCGGGGTTCGTGTCGCAAATCCTGCTGGCCCAGCAATCAGCGACATATGAAAAGTTCTGTCGTAGATGACATCGATTTCGTGAGTCTTCAGCACTGACTTCAGGTGCGAAATTTGTTGTCGTAAGATTTTTCCCGGTAGGTTTAGCCAATTTTGCTTTGATGGCGGTTCGAAAACATGGACCGTAACATCATTCGGAACTTGATCCATTAGTGATCCGGCTGTCGACAGCAGATACAGGTGCGGCTCGAAACGGCTCCTGTCGATATGCTTTAACAGAAGAAGCGTTTGCTGTTCGCTTCCTCCACCTCTCATGGAGCTGATCATCAGCAACACTTTGAGAGGCTTGTTCAACGGATCGTTAGAGGTATCGTTTGACACTGTTGTAGCCGTGAGCATCAAGAATGAATGCAGTGGTTAAACCACAAGTTGTGGTTGCTGAACTAAGCAAAAATCACACGCTTAACTTTTTTGCAAATCTTGAAGATGGATAAATGGTTATTTGGCGGTTGAGTCGATTGAAAGTACTACCAGACCAAGTACCAGCTTGGCGTTGTCTCTAGAGTGATCTATCGGCTTGTTCAGA